>CACYEC010000084.1 GCA_902773225.1 uncultured Bacteroidales bacterium | reverse complement strand
TTGGCGTAATTTGTTACGCATTAATTTTAGATAGTAATGGTGGTCCAACCACCGTTTCTTAGGTCTATCCCATCCAATTAGCGGCCAGTATTTTTGATCAGTTTCATCAAGCATGGCAAGCATAGTATTGTATCCTTGGCGATTTTTGTTCTTTAAGTTTAGTTCTAACATCTTCTTCAGTCTTTCTACCAGTTCTTGATTCGTGGCCTCATAAAGGAACGGTTCTTTATCGCTAAAATATTCTACATTTGACAGGCATGCACGTATCAACTGTAATTGTATATTCAAACTATGCGGTAATATATTTACATAAGAATTGGTGTTATTAAGATCGTAATGATAAGTGATGGAGTCACAGGTAGCTACCTTGCGAGAGCAATAGATCAATTTCGGAGTGATAATCTTGTCCTCTCCTGCATCAATATCCTCAACATATCGAATGTTATTGTCACGATAGAGAGAACTGCGAATAAGTCTGTTCCATGTCGCCACATAAGAGCCAACTTTAAGCATATCTTTTAATGTTTCTAATCTGACTTTATCAGGAACAATCCATTTCCTTGTTTTTTCTGAACCATCTTTGATAATATGCGAAATGTATGAGCCTGTCACTACATCTGCATTTGTCTCATATTGCTTTTTTACGAACAGTTCTATAGTATTTGGTTCAATCCAATCATCTGAATCCACGTGAAACAAGAAATCACCTTTGCAATTGTCCAGCAATGTGTTACGAGTTGCAGCTATTCCATAGTTTTTGTCATGACGAATAATCGAGATGTGCTCATCCCATTTTGGATAATCTTTAATAACCTGTTGTAGAATCTCTATACTTTTGTCGGGTGAAGCATCATCAACGAATACAAATTCCAAATTTGGATAAGTCTGTTCAAACAGGCTTCGTGCACACCGCTCGATGTATGGTTCCACGTTATAAATAGGAACCAATATGCTAACGAAAGGTAATCCAGAATTCATTTTTCTCAAAAACAATTCAATGTTGGCGAAAGTTTAATATACTAATCCACAAAATGAGCCGGTAGGATAGCGTGATGGCCTCTTCCCTCTTTTAAGGCCATTCCTTTGACAAAAACGTCGTCATTTAAAACCGTTAGCTGGGCAGCATTAGATATTTGGTCACAAAAATCTTTTACATTCGTTGTTCCGATGGACAGTTGCAGTCTTAGGCTATATATTTGTGGTCTAAGATATAAAGCAGGAATTTCTATTGCCAAGTGGCCGTTAGAAAGATTGGAAAAATCGTGTTCCATTTCATCGGAAATCCATGAAACAACGCCTGCTCCATAACTGTCACAGAGTCCACATGAAAAGATGGCTTTTGACAAATCTACACTTTTGTCGTTTATTTGGAAATGTATTTCAATTTTGAGATATTGACCTGAGAAGGCTTCGTGAACAACATCGCCGTTTATATTCTTAAATACGACCTTACTGAATCGAACCTTATTGTTACCAATACGGTCTTGACGATCGATCAGTTGTTTACCTACTTCATCGCTGTTGACAGTAAGATATCTTGAAATAGTTTCTTCTGCAGAACCTGCGAAAGATACTTGACCGTTCTCCAACAAAATACCTGATTTGCACAATCGTTTAACCGCCGCCATATTGTGACTGACGAAAAGAACAGTTCTTCCTTTTCCGTTTGCGACATCCTGCATCTTACCGATGGCCTTTTTCTGGAATTCAGCGTCACCCACTGCCAATACCTCATCTACCACTAAGATTTCCGGTTCTAAATGGGCGGCAACGGCAAATCCTAAGCGGACTTTCATTCCGCTGGAATAACGTTTCACGGGCGTATCAATATAACGCTCACATCCGCTAAAATCAACGATTTCATCGAGTTTTCGGGATACTTCTGCCTTGGTCATACCCATGATGGCACCATTCAGAAATATATTTTCGCGTCCCGTCATCTCAGGGTGAAAACCGGTACCGACTTCCAATAAGGAAGCGATACGTCCGTTAGCCCTGATTTCACCCGTAGTTGGAACAGTTACTCTTGACAACAGTTTCAGCAGCGTACTTTTGCCTGCTCCATTCTTACCGATGATGCCAACGACATCTCCCTGTTCAATACTGAAATTGATGTCTTTCAGTGCCCAGACATATTCGCTGCTACCTTTCGTACTACGGTCGTTGGTCTCGCCAATC
>CACYEC010000083.1 GCA_902773225.1 uncultured Bacteroidales bacterium | reverse complement strand
TGAAGCAAGTTTTGCGACAATTTCTGTCCTCTCTCCCATCGGAAGACAGGTATGGGTGTCAGTATTTTCCCGACAGGTGCGTAAGCAGGCAGTCTTCGACTCTGTCCCCCGGCATGAAAAATGATTCTGCGGTCATGAAACATCCAATCCTCGAAATCGGAGCCATTTCCCCATTTCTCATAGCATTGACGCATGAGCCATGTAGTTCCTCCGCCCGAACCCAGTTTTCTTCCAACCGGGTCGTTAGTACAAAACCATTCGTTGTCAGGCAGTCCCGTAATCTCATGGAATCTATCCACCAGATTGGGAGGGAGGGATAACAGTTTCTTCATCATGTCAGTTGTTTTTTCGGTTAACTTTGATGGGCAACGCTACTACAATTTGTGTGTAGTCAGCTTTGAACGCATGTGCTTTCACATTGAATCCCAATTGGAGTCCTCCAGCCCAAGGTGTGGTGTAGCGTAATCCTATGGTTTCGTAGAAGGGTTGTTCCACCCTTCTTGCGCTGTGCCCCATGTGTCGGAAAAGATACAGTCCGAATGAAGCAGCGCAAGAGATTCGCTTATAAAAAGCCTCGTGCTTAAGTCCAAGTCCGATGGACCAAGGAGTGAGGTGCTTATGCAAGTTGGAGAGGTCCTCCAGATATCGCAGATGTTCCGTATATGAGCCATAGAACACATCGAGTCCAGCGCCTGTGGCCCACCGTCTTTCCCAGCGTCGCATATAATCGACACTCAATGAATAGGCCATAAAAGTCTTGAACTTGTCGGTACGGTAGTCGGGGTGGTCGGTGGGAAGTTCAAACTGAGTCCACACCCAGTCCTCATACAATGCCTTGGCCCCCACACCTGCAGTGATGTTTATATAGTCGTAATGGAATTGGTCTTCCCCTTGAGCAGTCAGCAAAGATGTTCCGCCTTGAGCGGAAAGGTCAGATGTACCCAACCCAGTGGCCTTTCGTTCAGTGACTGCTGGACGGTAAACCAGTCCAATCATTGGATTGAGTGTGTTGCTACCTTTGTTGGGCCTACACAGGGCTCCATTGCTGTGATGCTGGAATTCGAATCCGGCACGCAGTCCGAGTTCAGGTGTGATGGAATAGGTGGCATGCAGTCCAAGTCCGCAGTAGATGAGCACGTTGGTGCTAATCATCTCATTATCCACATTGTTGTGCGGGTTGTACTTCTTGTCAGTAAACCCCACGCCCATCTGGAGGGAATAGTCGAATTGCCATTTACGTGGATGTCTGAGGATTGGTCGGTCGAAAGCGCCGTAAACCGTTAAGATATTCCCCAGATGTGACATATAATCCACAGGTTCAGCCAATCCGAACTCGTAATTTCCAAGGTCTCGATGGAAATCCACATTCTGGTAATGGTTATAGTTGAGGCCAATGCTGAAAGTGGGATAGTTGTATGCTTTATCGTAAGGGTTTCCGTCTTGAGGCAGAGCAGAATGTCTGATTTGGGCACCCACAGTCCAAGTTCGGTTTTGCTTCACGATTCTCTTTATTTCCTTGTCGCCCTTAGGAACAATGCCGTAAAATCCATTCACAGCATACCCCCAATGTCCCACTTCTTTTCTCACTTGAGGCGTTGAAATCGTATCAGGATTGATAGTAGGCAATGAGTCAGTCAAGTTGATATTTGCTGATAACAGGAAGGAAAGTAAGAGATGCATGATAAAATGTAAAATTTGTGCAAAATTACGGGTAAAAGCAGAGAAAAACAAACTTTGGCTCTAAAATTCGGGATAAAAGGACAATATAAATAGGTAGAAAGATGAAAAGAGAAAACAAAAGCAACATTTTTGCAGTCACGAGCATTGTAAAAACGGATGAAGTATGCTACATTTGCACATAGAAGACCAAACTAACCAAGCCATTATGAAAAGATTATTTATTATGACCATGTTGATGAGTGCTTTTTGGGTAGTCAGCGCCCAGCCCTACTCGCCCATGTTAGACGCAGAAACGGCTAAAGCCCATCTGGAAAACAGCAAACGCAAGATAGAGACCCGCAACACGTCTCAACTGCTATCAGCCCCTTCAGAGACTTGGACAGATGGGAACAACTACTATTCGGGATATGAGGAAGGAAACAAATACCAGTTGGTTCGGAACGAGAATAGCAATGATTTCGAAACCACACCTTACATTGAGTTGCTTGCAAAGGGATTGTCGTTCCAAAACCTCACAGAGAAAGGCACCACCGTCAAATACCAAGTCGCAGGAATATGGAAGATGCTCGTGTTCTACGACAAAGCGGGCAAGCCCTTCAGATTGTTGTATGCAGTTACCGACAGTCCCTACCGTTCGGGCAATCCACCACTCGACTACCAGACGGTGCTCAATGGTGTATATAGCCTGAAAGAATGCAATAGCGACATCTCAGAGGAATACCGTCAGAAGGTTCGTTTCACCAAGATGGTGTTCGGCCAGAACTGGTATATCCCCAAAGCCGAAAATTTCACTGACGACTACAGCCGCAACGACCCAGGTCCATACGTTTTGGAATCAGAGCCCAATCATTTGCTCATGGGTTTCGGTCGTCACAAACGTGTTCCTCTCCCTCCAATTCCAAAACTGGAAATACGGGTTATAGATGGTGAAAGGCAGTATTTCGCCGACGGGGTGCGTATTCCTGTAGAACAATACAAAGAATATGAACATATACTGGCTCCGGGCTATGGTGGCAATGCCGCAGAAGGCGCACCTGCCCGATGGGATGTGGAGTTCACCACAGATGGTCTGTCGGTTCACGCCACTCCCACCCAGTACATACTTTACGAGCCCGACTTCGGTACGGAATTCAGTTTGACAAAGGACTGCAGTGCCTATGGTTTTGAGATTCCTGGCCGTTGGTCATACGCTTCTGTTCGTCCTCTTACCCGCTATATGCTTTCTTTGCTGCCTAAGGAGGCATTGGTTCTGATGCGCGGTGAGATTTACGCCCGTCATGGCGACACGTTCAAAAACCCCGAGACGCAGAAATACTTCGATGCCCAGCCATGGTACAAGAAATCGAACAAGCCGGTGGTTCTGACCGACATCGAACGTCTGAATGTGGCACTTATCAAAGCGGAGGAAAGCGAGAAACGGTAACGGGGCAAAATGAGCAGAGACGGGTTTGCCCCGTCTCTACCGTTAAAAGAGTCATTAGATAATAAGTAAGTTACTTGTCGGTGCGGAAAGGAACGAGTGGAAGATTGCGATGATTGACCACATTTCCGATTTGGAAGTTCTTGAAGCAATAGCGCACATTCTTAGGCTGCGGGACGTTGTCGGCGCTGACAAGATATGATTTATTGCTCTCGTTGAGTTTGGCCTTAGCAGGATAGAACACCCCGTCCTCACCAGCCACTTCGAATCCCTCGACCTCTTTCCATGGGGAGATACCCTCTTCGGCATACTTGAACCACACCTCGATTTGATTGCCCTTGACTTCCATCCGGTCGTACTCAGGACCATCGCACCAAATAGACTTCATCCCATACGTCCTGTTGAGCGCCATCCAGGCGAAGCGATATCCCACAAGACGTTTCTCGGCAGGATGAATCTGCACATCCTCGTAAGGCTTGACCAAATCATTTGTGGTGATACACCCACTATTGGTTATGATGCGTCCAGCCTCATGTTGCGCCTCACGGAGGAGCGCTCCGCTGAGTCCGTCCCTTCCTCCATAGCCTTCCCAAGGCGCTATTTCTGCGAGATAGAAAGGCAGAGCGTCGCCAAGTGGATGTTTTTGGTCTTCAGAGAATTCCTTTCTCCACACCTCGACCATGGTCTTGAGTCTGGGCGCATAGTCTTTCTCCTTGCCCACATTGGCTTCCCCTTGATACCAGAGGAATCCCTTGACGGTATAGTGTCGCAAAGGGTGGAGCATGCCGTTGTACATCACCAATGGCACCCAGTACTCCCACCATCCACCTTTGTTCCATCCACCTTCCAGTTCTTTTTCTATGTTCACGTCGGGGTATGTCCGAAGGATGTTCTCCGGAGTCCATCCTTCCACTCTGGAACCGCCCCATGCGCAACAGATGATTCCCACAGGCACATTGAGGCACCGAGTCATCATTTGAGCGAAATACCAAGAAGTAGCACTCATCCATGGCGCGGTGTCGGGAGCGGGCACCTGCCATTTGCCTTTGACAGTTTCTTGGGGTTCCTTCATACCAGTTTTGGGTATGGTAGCCATTCTGATTCTTCCCGCCCATTCTGCAGAAGTGGCAATTTCCTCGTTGGAATCCTTAACCGGGCAGTTCCAGAATCCATTGAGAGGCATTTCCATATTAGACTGTCCGGAAGTGAACCAGACCTCACCAATCAGGACATTCGCCAAAGTGACCGCCTCTCCATCAGAGATGGTGATGCTCTGTGGTTTGAAAGAAGCCTGTGGTGTTGGTATAGCCACGAGCCACTGGCCATTCTTGTCGGCTTTCACCTCGTAAGAGTCACCATCCGCCCAACTGACGGTAACCTTGACCGTCTTATTGGCAGACGCCTTTCCCCAGATGTTGACATCGGTCTGCTGTTGCAGCACCATATTGTCTCCAATAATCTCAGGGAGTTCCACCTTGGCCTGAAGAATCATTGCAATGGCAACCAGGGTAGAAGATAATATCAATCGTTTCATTATAAGGTAGTTATATAAAAGTTTCGGCAGACATGAAATGAAGTTAAAAGGAGAGTAAAGCACTTTCGTGCTGATGTGTTCTCGCAGGCAGGCAGCCTGCGTACCCCCCCGCAGGTGTCAGAAACGCTCTATGACCTCCAAGCACATACGGCTGTTGTGGTAGGGGCATTTCCAGAATCCGGCCTTGTCGTCCTTGCGGTTGAGACGTCCGCTGGTATCGCAACTCCACCACCATTCACCACCCTCATCGTCAATCAAATGGCTCTTGATGTAGTCCCAGCCACGAACGGCCTTGTCGAGCGCGCTCTTGTCGCCGAAGTACTGATAGATATTGAGCCATCCAACCACGTTCTCTGCCTGCACCCACCAGTGGAGATTGTCGTCCACATAGCCAGTGTCGAGATTTGCCTCATGCACCATCGAGCCATCGGAGCGCAGACCTTTCTCAGACGCCTTGGCCACCATCTGTACGATAGGCTCCACCTTTTCCAAGACCTTTTGGTCGCCCAGGACCAGAGCAGATTCATGCAACAGCCATGAGCATTCGATGTCGTGTCCATAACTCTCCAATCTTCCAGCCCCTCGCGTCCAGTCGTTCTCGAAGAATAGGTCAAGATGATGAGTCTCGGGGTTGAGTATATGGTCAGTGAAAATGTTGATTAAGTTCCTCAGTGATGCTTCAACCCTGTTGATGGTTTCCTGCGGAACAGTGATGCCCACAGGTATCACAGCCCCTATACTTGGGACATAATTGCACGAATGTGCGTTCTGTAACTCTTTCAGGCATCTGTACAGATTGGTGTAGGGTTCGATGATATGGAGGTGTGTGTTCTGCGACTTGGGATAGTTGGCGTCGAGTTCAGAGAGCCTCATGTCGTTGATTTCTCCCCACTCCCTCGTACAGGCCTCGATGTAGCCGTTGTATTGTTTGTCGAGAGAATGTTCCTCGATGCATTCGTAAAGTCCTAAGGCATAGTCGAGGGCCTCTTTGTCACCAGTAGCACGCGCATATTCCGACAGTCCGTAAATCATGAATCCAATGGCATAGAACTGTTTCTTAGTGTCCTTGGGATTACCTTTACAATCCAGACTCCAGAAAGTGCCACCATACTCATGGTCGATGAAATGCTCGATGATGAAATTCTTGGCGCGAGTAGCCATCTCAAGGTATTCGGGCTTGCGAAGCACACGGTAAGCGGCAGAGAACGCCCACAGGATACGTGCATTGAGAATTCCCCCCTTGTCGGCGTTTTTCACCAGCAAGCCGTCACCGGTCATTTGCCCGTAGAAACCACCGTTCTCTTCATCCACCATGTTCGACATCCAGAAAGAGAGGATGTTGTTCTGCACAACATCCATCATCTCTTTCTTCAAAGTTTCCACGTTGTTCATGTTATTTCTTGATGGGATACTTATGGATTAAGAACAGCATAATCAGTGCGATGAACGCGGGGAAGAGGGAGAAAATTAGCCATATCATATCGCGCACTTCTCCCATTTTCTCAATTTTAATAATAGTGGTGACATATTTATCTTTCTCAGAAGAAATTAAAGAGGTCTTTTCTGAGAGAGCCCAAATACGATTTTTTACCTTTCTCATACCATCCTCAGTAACCGTAATTTTCGTGAATTCTTTTGCAATGACATCCTTCTCTTCAAGATTTGCAAACCGAATGAATTCAGTCGTCTCTTTGCCCGTGACTGTGACTGTTGATTCCTTACCATCTTTTGTCTTATAAATGATGGTTATCGTATTATCTGTTGGTATAATCACCTCATTTACAGAAGATGTTCCTGAACTGAAACCCACTAAACCTAAAAGTAAAGCAAGAAGCGATCCCGAGATGGCCGTACCAAATTTCTGAGCCATAGTTCCCGAGGAAAAAATCAGTCCAGTGGAGGATGTGCCGTTCCTCTCTGTGGCGTAGTCTGCCACGTCAGCATACATTGACCACAATAATGGTGAATATAAACCAATTCCCACAGAAGTTAGCACGACGATAGCGATAAGGAGCCATATATAAGCAGGATCTTTGGGCATGAAGAAAAACAACGTAGAAAAAGCCAAGCATATGAAAGCCGCTACAATGAACGCCTTACGTTTTGACTTCATCCATTGCGTGAACTTCGGTGAAAGACCACCAAAAATCATACAAGTAACCTCACCAAAAGTCATAAAAACAGTATAATTGATAATCAGACGACTAAATGTAATCTCTTTGCCCAAAATGTAGTCGAACATAAAACTCGCTACAGCATAACGAAAACCATTGAAGAAATTGGTGCAGATGCCAACAAGTGTAAGGTAAATCCATGGTTTATTCTTAATCAAGTCGGCAAAAGGTTTGAAGGAGAATTTCTCTGCCCTAACGGGCTTCAGGCACTCCTTGGTAAGCAAACCACAAGCTAACGTACCTAAAGCAGCAATCACTCCGAATACCATGCCTATAAAAGCATATTGATGTTGCTCAGAACCTCCAGCAAACTTCTGGATATAGGGAAATGAGAGCAGGGTGATGAAGCCCATGGCGTAGGCTCCGACCATACGGAAGGAGGAAAACTGGTTTTTCTCGTTGTCGTCTTCAGTCATCACACCGAGGAGCGAGCCGTAGGGAACATTCACCGCCGTATAGACTGCCATCATCAACAGATAGAGGGTATAGGCATAGATGCGCTTGCCCGTCAGCCCGAAGTCTGGGGTGTAGAGAAGCAAGGCGAAGATGAATCCCAACGGTATGGCGCCGAAGATGAGCCATGGACGGTATGTTCCCCACTTACTTTGTGTGCGGTCGGCGAGACTGCCCATAAGTGGGTCGGTGACCACATCGAACATACGTGCCACGAGCATCAGCGTGGCGGTGTCGGCCACGGTCAGTCCAAAGACATTCGTGAAAAAGAAAGGGAATGCGATAGACATCACTTTCCATGTGATACCACCGGCGGCGGCATCGCCAAGTGCATAACCTATTTTTTCTTTTAATGAAGCCATATTTTTAGGTCGTTTAAAGTGTTTTCAATGTTTTCATATTCTTATCAATCAACGTCTTAAGCGTTTCCACAGACTTTGAAGTGGTCAGTCCATCCTCGGGTGTGTTCATGCAGTAATCGACAAGTTGTTCGATAGTTGAAGTAGCCACATGGAGACGTGTGTCGCTTGAGGCGTAATAGATGAACACCTTGCCATCGGGGTCGGCAATCCATCCGTTGGCAAAGAGGACATTCGAGACATCACCTACACGTTCCTCCCCTTCGGGAGCCATGAAATAACCGCCAGGACGTGCAATCACTCGTGTAGGGTCATCGAGTGCAGTCATATACATATACAGTACATAACGCAGTCCGGCGGCGCAATTACGCACCCCATGAGCGAGATGCAACCATCCCTTAGGGGTCTTGATGGGATGAGGTCCTTCTCCGTTCTTCACCTCCTTGATGGTGTGGTAAAGGCGCTCCTCGATGATGGTTTCGTCACAGACTTCCGCGTTTGTGATATCGTTGATGAGAGTCCATCCGATGCCACCGCCAGACCCGGTGTCGATGAATCCATCCTGCGGCCGGGTGTAGAGGGCGTATTTGCCATCGACGAACTCGGGATGCAAGACCACGTTCCGTTGCTGGCTCCGCGTCTTGAGGTCGGGCAGTCTTTGCCAGTTCTTGAGATCCTTGGTGCGTGCTATGGCCGCAGTGGCAGTAGCGGCGGAAAGGTCGCCAGCCGGTGCGTTGTCATCGTGCCTTTCGGCGCAGAAGATGCCATAGATCCATCCGTCCTCATGTTGAGTGAGTCGCATGTCGTAGATGTTTGTAGCCGGCACGATATCGTCGGGCATAGTGACGGGATAATCCCAGAACCTGAAGTTGTCGATGCCGTTAGGGCTCTCCGCCACAGCGAAGAACGACTTACGGTCAGCGCCCTCCACTCTGACGACCAGGACGTACTTATCCTGCCACTTGATGGCACCCGCATTGAGGGTGGCATTGACCATGATACGTTGCATCAGGAAAGGATTGTCCTTCTCGTCGAAGTCGTATCGCCATTCCAAAGGAGTATGCTCTGCAGTCAGTACTGGATTGGTGTACCTCACGTAAATGCCGTTTCCCCATTCCTGAGGATGGTTTTTCTTGTTCAGCAATTCCTCGTGATGCGTACGCAGAGACTTTACTTTTTCTTGAAAAATGCTCATTGTAATCTTATGTTATTCGTTTTTTGAATTCTGCAAATCCCCCTGCTTCGACCTATTCATTCTGAATGTCTTTCAGGAACAGTGTGTTATCCGCCTCATAGAGTCGCTTGAAATCAGAAGCGCAAGGCAGTTCGGGCGAAGGTCCGAAATACTCTTTCTCATAGTTTCGCCAGAGCAGGAAATAACAGATAGGATACTGGTCCATGATGGGTTTGAGTACACGAGTCCACCATGTTGAGTCCGTCATGTTCTTCAATCCACACTCCGTCATAGCCAGCAACTTCTGGTTTTTGGTGGCGAAATCACTGAGGAAAGTCAGGTCGGCAGTCAAAGCCGTCTTGAAATCCTCTTCTGTTCCCCACTGGTATGCGTCCTCTCCGATGAGTGTCACCCTGTCGTTGCCAGGATAGCGTTGCAAGAAACGCTCTTCGTTCCATCCACCATCAAGGTTTGGCGAATAACTCCACAGCAGGTTGTGGAATCCACGCTCCTCTTTCATGTAATCCTGCAACATGTTCCAAAGTCCATGAAACTCCTGGTCAGAACAGAGTTTCTGTCCCCACCAGAACCATGAGCCATTGTTCTCGTGCCAGGGTCGGAAGATGATGGGTACAGGCTGTCCGTCGTCGGTCTTCAGCGTTCCGATGAAGTCACCCACCCTTTTCATCCACGTCTTGAATTTCTCGTGTTGCGTTCCTCCCGGCAGGATGTTCTTGACCACAGTGGTATCGGACACATCCCAAGCAGTTCCCCCCGTCAACGGATTTCGAGGATGCCATGAAAGCGTGACGATTCCACCCCGTTGATGATGTGCAATCAACTCATCGTGAATGCGCACAAAAGGCACGCTGTCAAGGTTTTTCGCATCGTCAAGTTCAATACCTCCCAAGTCGAATCCCATGACAGCAGGATAATCGCCACAGGTAGCGAGCACATCGCTGCGTCCCAATTCTGCGCTGTCGCCAGCATAGGTACCTTTCCATGTTACCCCATAGAACGGGTCGTCTTGATGCCCCATCATGTAGCCTTTCTGTTGGAGTGAGGCCAGTCTTTCCTTCAAGAGTTCGTCCTTTGTTTGTTCCTTTTGTTTATTCCCTGTGGTACACGCTGTTATCATGAATCCAGCCAATGCCCAAATGATTATTTTTTTCATAAAAAGCCGTTTTTAGAAAGTCGATTAAACATGCAAGCAAATTACAGTATTCACCTTAAACTATCACCTTGCGTTTTTGATAGTTTTCCCTGAACTCCTTGGGCGTGCATCCTTTGGAGCGCTTGAAGAGACGGTTGAAGTTGGAGAGTGTGTTGAATCCGCAGTCGTAACTGATTTCAGCCACGGACATGGTGGAATCGACCAAGAGTCGGGCGGCCCTTCCCAGTCGGTGTTCAATGATGTAATCGCTGAGCGTCTTTCCTGTGCGGAGATGAAAGAAGCGGCTGAAAGCGACAGGTGTCATGCCCACGAGTTCAGCCACGTCGTTGAGCCTGATGTTGTCGCGGTAGTGTTCAGAGAGATATCGCTGCACTTTGCTTACCCTCCGGCTCTCCGATTCCAGTTCCATACGGGCGAAAGAGGAAGACGACAGTTCGTAAGAATCCTCGCATAACGCCAGTTGGTGCAGAATCTGGAGGAAAGAGATGAACGACTGGAATGAAGGTTCAGCCTGAGGCAGTTCCACCAATGCGTTGTAGATTTTGAGTATTGATTTCATAGGGAAAGCCAATCCCCTTCTTGCGCGTTCTATCATCCTTTTGATGGGTGCGAACTGCGTCTTGTTGAGTAGTCCCTGCCCGAGGGTGTCCTCAGCAAACTGAATGGTAATCTCATGTATGTCGTGTGACAGACAATCGGCCTGTTCCCAGACATGTTCGAGTTCCCTTCCGGTAATCAGCACAAGGTCGTACTCACCGATGGTTTCCACATTGTCGCCCACCACCCTTCTCACTCCAGGAGCATGCTCCACGAAATTGAGTTCATACTCAGAATGGCAGTGCATGGGGTAGTCGAATTCCTTCTTGTATCGGTCGACAATGTAGAAGCAGTCGCGTTCAGACAAAGGTGTGATTTCATGAATCACATTGCTTTCCGTAGCGGTATTACTATTCGTGTTCATCGCCTCAAGGTTCAATTATTCAGCCTCCAGCAGCAGCACACGGCTGGCATAGTCATTCTTCTCTCCCCAAGGCATGTTTTGCTCCAGTGGCATCTCCAATCCCTCAGTCATGAGGAATGCGCCGTTGAAAGACTTGCCCTCATAGGCAAGTGGTGTCTGGTCCACCCGATTGAGTTCCCTTACCCTGTAGTTCTTGCCAGGGTCAAGTCCCGCCATCGGCACACGAGGCAGTTGCTGTGCCACAAAAGTCTCGGTCTTCCACCAATAATAGACTGCTTTCTGCTTGTCGGGTTGGACATACATCATTGATGCGCACCCTAATTTGTCGTAAGGCGACAGGAGTCGGTAGATGTCGCCCTGCTGGACGATGGGGCGTATCTCCTTATACTCAGCAATGGCTTTCCTGCACTGTTGTTTCTCCTTGTCTGTCATGTTCTTAGGCTGGATTTCCATGCCAAGACGTCCACTCATGGCCACATCTATGCGATACTTCAGAGGTATGGTGCGATAAGTCTGGTGGTTGGGTGCCGCGCTGATATGCGAGGCCATGGTCACAGCAGGGAAGAAATAGCTGGTACCCCACTGCATATAAACACGCTGTAGCGCATCAGTGTTGTCGCTCACCCAAAACTCGTCGAACCAAGGGAGTACGCCGTAGTTGGCACGTCCTCCACCACTGGCACAGGCCTGTATAATCAGGTCGGGATACTTAGCCCGAATACGGTTGCAGACTTTCTCGAATCCTCTGTGGTATTCTATATAGAGGTGGCTTTGGTTGTCGCGTGTGAGATACTGCGAGCCATGGTTCATCACGGGTGCGTTGGCGTCCCATTTGATGTACGCTATTTCAGGATAGTTGGTCATCAATGTGTCCACAATGGTAAAGACGATGTCCTGTACCTTAGGGTTAGCGAGGTCGAGGACGACTTGTGTGCCACCACGTCCGAGACGCGGTTCACGATTGGTTGGTTTGATGATGTATTCAGGATGTTTCTCGTAGAGGATGCTGACCGTATTGGCCATTTCGGGTTCAATCCAGATACCGAATTTCACCCCATGTTTTTTTGCAGAGTCAAGCAATCCGTTGATGCCGTGTGGCAGTTTCTCAGTATCCACAAGCCAGTCGCCCAAAGAGGAAGAGTCGTTCTTTCGTGGATACTTGGTGCCGAACCAACCGTCGTCCATGACGAAGAGTTCTCCACCCATTGAAGCGATATCTGCCATCATCTGGTCCATACCTTGCTCGTTGATATCGAAATAGACCCCCTCCCAACTGTTGAGCAGAATAGGGCGCAGTTGGGTGCCGTGTGCGATTTTGTAACTACGTGCCCAACTGTGGAAACAGCGACTCACTCCGCTCAGTCCCTCATTGCTGTAAGCGAGAGCCAGGGCGGGAGTGGTGAAAATCTCTCCAGCCTTGAGGTTGTAGGCAGAGTTCTCCTCGTTGATACCAGCGAAGAAATGATGGTAGTTGCTGTCGTCGGTATCGATTCGTAGTTTGTAGTTGCCACTATAACAGAGAGCTGCTCCAATGACACGTCCGTGGTTCTCCTGTGGCTTGCCATCGAGTGAGAACATCACCTCGGCATGTGAGGTGTGGCTGTTGCGTACTCCGTCCTTATTCTGGATGACGAGCATTCCATGTTGCAAAGGCTCAGTCTCCACCCTGCCCTCATTGGCCCAAGTGCCATAAAGATGGGACACCCAAACCTGTCCGTAGCGTATTGGGAGATATGCCGAAGCGAACTGTGTGAGACGAACCGTCCCCTTCTCCTTGTGGGAATATTCGGCCCAGGTCTCAATGACGTCTTTGTCAGGATAAGTACGGTAGCAAACATTCACAAAAAAAGGATACACCTTGTCTTTCATCTTCACCACCTGTACGGTCGCCTTGGCTTCGTTTCGTGTTTCGGTGCCTTCCACGGCGAGGTCGAGGGTCATGTTTCCATCGCTGTGCACCACACTGAGCGCTGTTTCATTCTGTATTTGCATGCCGTAGGCAGGATAGGCATCGTGTGTGCGTCTCCCGTCGCCGAAGGCCTGTTCCGGGTTGCTGAGACGTTGTCCGTAATACACGAAACGGAGCGAACCTCCTTGCTGAGCATCAAGTACCAGAGAAGTGTTAGCCGTAGACACATTGATGTGCTGGGCCATTGATGGCAGAGTCATCGTAATGGCCAATACCATAAAGAATATTTTTCTCATGTTATTGTAGTTAATTAGGTTGATCATTATTAAGGATTAAATGGAAGTTAAAAGGGGGAGTTAAAGGGGGAGTTAAAGGGGAAGTTAAAGGGGAAGTCAAAGGGGGATTCAAAGGGGAGTCAAAGGGGAGTTAAAGGGGGAGTCAAGCACTTCGTGCAGGACGATACTCCAGGCATTGACAGAGAGAGGCAGATTATTGTCTCATGTGGCTCTTGATGACCTTCAAGGTCGTGGTGTCGGATGCGAATACCGAGTTGAGGCCTTGTTCCTCCTGAGCGGGGTCGCCCGTATATTCATCGAAAGGTTGCCACCTTAAGTTGGCTGGATTAGCCAGTCCTCCCCATCCCCAGAAGTTGCATCCGTTGAGCAAGGGGAATTCATCGCCCATGACAAGTTGGAACACAAAGTCATAGTAACTGTCACGCGCAGTGGTTGCAGAGGTCTTGGTGAACTGGAATCCGTCTCTTGGGTATCCGAACTCCTCCAGCACAACGGGCTTACCGATTTGCCGGGCCACATCGTGATGCTCCTTGATGTATGCCAAAGTGCTGTCCTTGGCAATCTGCAGGTTCTCAGTGACAGTCTCTTTGTTTATCCACGCCCAGTTGAAAGGCCAGATGTGGATACAAGCATAGTCGATGTTGGGGTCGGCATGAATGGTTCGGAAGAGTTCGATATCCTCTTCGCATCCGTGTTTGCCTTCCGAGCCGACGCTGACGAGGTGGTTGTGGTCGAGTTGCTTGATGAGTTTTGAAGTTTTGGCAAGCCATGCCGCGAAAGCAGCCTTGTGTGGAGTCTGGTCTTTCGTGTAGTCGGAATTGAAAGCACGGGGTTCATTTCCAATCTGCCATGCCATGATTGTGGGGTCGTCAGTGTATTTCACATTGGTGTATCGGTTTGTTCTGGTGACGATGTTCCTCACATGGTCGTAAAAGAGTTGCTGAGCCTTCTCGTTGGTAGAGAACCGTGCCACAAAAGTCATGAACTTATCGTATCCGTCGATGCTGGGTGCTGGTGCCTTACCCTCGCCAGCCCATTCAAGATACATGCCATATCCCCCACTCCATTCCCATGAGTTGTTGATGTAGAGAACGGCTTTCATTTCACGCTTAGCCATCTCGGAGAGGAGGTAGTCGAGTCCGTCGAGGATGGTGTCGTTATAGACCCCAGGTTCCAGTTGAAGAGTAGGTTCAACTTTTGCAGGCACTCCACCTTTTCCGTCACTGCCGACCAATATTCGTAGATTGGTCAGCCCCAAAGCCTTGAGTGTGTCAAGTTCACTGCGGAGTCTTTGTCGGTCGCCTCCTTGTCCTTGGGAGCCGAGGATGGCTCCATACCAGAAATTCGTGCCTACATAATTGTAAGGCTGTCCATTGAGCACAAGTCTTGCTGAGTCAACTTTCACAAAGTTGTCTTGTTTGTCATTGTTGGTTTGATGTGACCACTGGCACGCAGTGAACACTATCAGTGTGAGAAGTGTCAGTTTGATTTTCATCTTATTGTTTTGCTGTTAGATATTCAGTTGAATGCTAAAATCAAAGCAAATATAAACTATTTGTTGTGGGTAGCAATGACTTTATTTTGATAATTTTATTTCAGTTGGCCATATTTGGTGTTTTTTGCTAAAATAGTGTCAGTATTGAGGTTGAAATGGTTGGATTATTGTATTGTTCAGACGGTACGGAGCAGATGGTCTTTGCGGACAAGTGGGACTGACAGATTGGAAAAAGGATGTCAGTCCACACTTTGGCATGATTTTTGTTGTAATAAGTTAGGATACCAACCCATAGTTACAATTGCACATAGCACTCAATAAAAAAGAAAGCCGAATATGGAAATCATGCTCACAATCATATTGATTCTTCAAGTTGTCATCTTGTTTCATCTTCAGTACGACAGGATTGTTGGAATATTGAGAAGAAAATTTCCCGACAAAACCGCCAATGCTCAAAAAGTCAATGCCAAGAATCCAGTCAAATACCGTAATTTGGCCAACAAGCCCCTGTTGAAGGTGGTAGTGGAAGACATTGGTGGCAAGGTGGAAGAAGAGAAAGAGGACGGGCGTCTCGTTGTGGAATACCATGGCGAGCACTTCCTCATGGACGCCCCCCAGGACTCCAACTTTGTGGTGATGTTCGACACTTGGTGGCACGACATCGACTTGACGAACCTTGAGCAGTTCTCAGTGATGCGCGAGGCCATCAACACAGTGAACACCTCTTCGCACTCCGCTTCCATCATGTATTCTGTGGATGAAGGCGAAGGTCGTGTTGGCGTGCACTGCAAATCGGTGTTTCCGTTCAACTCTCAAATTCCCGCCCTGAAATCCTATCTCCAGTACTACTTCTCTGACGTTTTGGCACTCCATCAGACGTATTACCGCGCCACCGAGGAGATACGGCAGCGTCAGACGGAAAGCAAGGAAAAAGTGTGATATTTCAGTTTGGTGAAAACCATACCTCAATCGCGCATGATACGATTTGCTCATAGAATGCCATATTTGTGATTGGAAGGCTGGGAGTTACCTCAGACGCATTTAGGCGTCAAAAAAAACGGGAATGAACTTTAACCTCCCAAAGTTTGTCCTTTTTTGCGGAAAAAACTAATTTTGCATTTCATTCGCTATTTCGACAAAAAAACATGGACAAACAACTTAGTATCATCGTTCCCGTCTACAACGCTGAGAAATATATACGCACATGCCTGGAAAGCATCTTGCGCCAAGGATTATCAGATGAAGACTACGAACTCATTGTGGTGAATGACGGGACACCGGACAAAAGCATGGAATGCATATCAGACCTTTTAACGGCTCACAATAATACCATTGTGATAGAGCAAGAAAACAAGGGGTCGTCGGTAGCGCGAAACGCAGGTCTTTCCAAATCGACAGGAGAATACATATTGTTTGTCGATTCAGACGATTTACTCATTGATGGTCGTTTGAAATTGGTTTTGCAAAAGGCATTAGAAACACAGACAGACATACTGACAGCAGACTATTTGAAAAAAAACAACAATGAGATTTCCACAATTCAAGAATCACCATTCCAACAAAATATCCAATGGGAATTTCTTACAGGACGAGAAATGTTCTTTAAAGAAGCAAGGGTGACAGTCTGGAACAGGCTTTTCAGACGTCGTTTCTTGCAGGATCAGCAAATTGAGTTTTTTCCAGGTATTTATAATGAAGACATTCTTTTCACTTACGAGTGTTATCTAAAGAGTGAAAAATGCGTAAGGACCAATTGTTTGCTCAATATTTACAGGCAACACGATGCTTCGATTACATCTCTCAAGAGTATCAAAAGAGTTCAAGACACAGCAATTGTTATCGGTCGTCTGTTTCAATTCAAGAACGAGATAGAACTAAGCCCCAAAGAGTTGAAACATCTTCAATCCATCACTCTCAAACACTTATTCGAAATGTTCGAGTACACAGAATCAAATATTGATGGCATCATCAACCAACTTCAAGCATTGCGCTGTCTATCCCAATATGCACCAGCCCTTAGTTTCACAGATGGCCTGTTCCAAAAGATAATAACTATTCTTTACAGGATATCCCCTCGTCTCCTAATGATTGTCTGGAAACTCAGAAAAAAAAGATGAATAGGAATTCAACCAAATATATTGTAGATTAAGTCATTAAGGCACCATCTTTTTATCAATTATCCCAAGGAACCACAGTCGTTCAACTACCCCGTTCCAAATCAGGCAGATGAATTGGTATCGCAATACGAACAAGGTGGGTCCAAAGAGTGGGGTAATTCCTCTGTTTAGAAATCTGTTATATGGGACTTTCATAAAAAACCAATTGGGACGATTCCATGGATATTCAATGATTTAGAAAAATAACGTTTTTTTTATTGTTTTTTTCCCTCCTTGTCAAAATATTCATAATTTTGCATCTAAAAACAAACATATTTAGGACTTCTTTGCCGAAAAAGGCAGGAATTACAAACGCAAAATGACTAACAATCAAATGAAGGAGGTGAGCCTCAGTATTCTTGTTCCAGTTTATAAGGTGGAGAAGTATATACGCTCCTTTTTCGAGAGCATCTTCCAGCAGGGTCTTTCAGATGATTGCTATGAAATCATCGTGGTTAATGACGGCACTCCCGACAGGAGCATGGAAGTTGTAGCCGATTTATTAGAACAGCATAACAATATCACAATCATCAACCAGAAGAACCAAGGATTGTCTGTAGCACGAAACGTGGCACTCGATAAAGCGGTCGGAGAATACGTCTTGTTTTTAGACTCTGACGACTTGCTCGTCAAAGGCAGTCTGCCCATCATGTTGGAGAAGGCTATTGAGTCAAAAGCCGATTTGGTAGTTGCGAATTTTCTCAATTTCACTGATGAAGAAATTCCAGAGGTTCTGATTAAAGGTACTACGCAAGATAAAACAGTTTGTATAGAAACATTGGGGAGGGATTTATTCATGAAAGGGCTGACTGTTTGGCATAGACTTCACAGAAGAGAATTTTTATTGGCAAATAATATCCGATTTATCCCTGGAATATATGTACAAGACGTTCCTTTTTCCCTTGAATGCTTATATAAAGCAGGAAAATGCCTGGAAACTGATATTCCTTTTATTCTTCATCGCATCTGGAATGGAGCTGTAACCCAACAATTCACCAGCAAGTACGCAAGCAATTGGATTGTCGCTTACTGTAAGGCTTGGATATTATATAAATCTATGATCAACCTTACGCCTCAACAACGATGGGAGTTAGAATGCTCGATGTGGTTGCTATTTATAAAATTCATCAACAATGTGTCATTCAAAATTCCAAGTTTCTCTGAAAAAGTCAGGATATTACACGAGTTAGCGGATGCCGTTCCAAACTTAAAATTCTCAAGAGAAAGAGTGCAAAGGCTCATCTCATTTCTCTTCAATAGTTTTCCACAACTGCTTTTGATAGCGTGGATGCTCAAGAAGAATAGGATAGCATCATAGTAGCCAGGAACTCATGTAACCCAAACACTCTTTATATTAAAGAGCAAGAAATATGCTTACATACTTTAAAAGAATAACCAAGGCCATCTTAGCCCCGACATCAACTAAAGAGTTTATCCGTTTACAATCTGAAACACAGAGCGAACAAACCATCTTCGACCACTACGACCTATACGATGCTCTTGGTTGAGATGTCATCCAAAACCATCCCATCATATCACAAAGATAACCTATAATATAAGACAATGACTAATAATCAAGAATAGATGATAGACCTCAGTATTATAGTTCCTATATATAAGGTAGAGAAGTATGTACGCGCCTGTTTCGAAAGTATCTTCCAGCAGGGTCTTTCCGACGACCGCTACGAGATTATCGTGGTTAACGACGGCACACCTGACAGAAGCATGGAAGTTGTAGCCGATTTACTGGAACAGCATAATAATATCACAATTATCAATCAGGAGAACCAGGGGTTGTCAGTTGCTCGGAACGTGGCATTTGATAGAGCAATAGGAGAATACATTTTATTTTTAGACTCAGATGATTTGCTGGTCAAAGGCTGTCTGCCTATCTTGTTGGAGAAAGCTATTGAGACAAAAGCCGATATGGTGGTAGCTGATTTCATTCCATTTAAAGACTCTGAAATCAGTGTTATTCAGCAACAGCCTTTTAACCAAGAGTCAGTGACATGGGAAGAGAAAACCGGCCGGGAACTTTTCATGAGTGAATTAAGTTATGGTCGTCTTTGTGTCTGGCACAGACTTCACAGAAGAGAATTTCTGATAGAGAAACACATTCGGTTTATACCTGGTATTCTGTCAGAAGACATGCCTTTTTCTCACGAATGTTTATATCAGGCAGGGAAATGTCTGAAAACGAACCTCGTACTCAATCTTTACAGGAAATGGGAGGGTGCTTCGACAAGCAATTTCACCCGAAAGTACATCAGTGACTGGATTATCGCTTTCAGCAAGTCTTGGGTATATGACAAGATAGGAGGACTAACCCCCCAGCAACATCGGATGTACAAGCATTGGATGTGGATACGTTTTAATGATTTTATCAATCGCGTAATATTAGAAATCCCAAGTTTCTCAGAAAAACTCGGAATCATAGATGAGTTCGCCAAGGCCAATCCGAGTTTCTATTTCTCGAAAGACAGATCTCAAAGAATAGTCACATTCCTGTTCAAGGTCTCTCCCCGGCTTCTAATGACAGTATGGACACTCAGAAAGAAAATGAGAATATTTCAAACATCTTAATATGCTTACATCCATTAAAAAAATAATAAAAAACATCCTTGGTCCGACATCGACTAAAGAACTTATCAGTTCACACTCTGCAATACAAAGTGAGGGCATTCTTTTCGAATTGATACGAGAGAAAATGATTTCTTCTGTCTTGTCGAACCGAGAATCAGGAATCGAAAGCACGATGCCTGATGGTGAATGCTATGTCGTCTCGCTCACCACACATGGGAGAAGAATCGAACGTGTTTTCCAAACCGTCGAGAGCATTTTTAACCAATCGAAGAAAGCCAACAAAGTGGTGTTGTATCTTTCTAAAGATGAATTTAAAGATTCTGAACTCCCCCTCACCTTACAAATGCAAATCAAGCGTGGTCTTGAAATTCGCTATGTCAAGGATATCAGAGCCTATACGAAATTGATACCTGCCTTGCACGATTTTCCTGAAGCCAACATCATCACAGTTGATGACGACCACATATATCCATTCGACATGATTGACTTATTAAGCCGATGTCATCACAGATATCCTAAATCCGTTTGTTGCAGAGTGTCGCGTGAGATGACTATGAATGGAAAGAACAGTTTCAACACCTATCTTACATTCAATCACACTTACCCCGCCTCTTATACTTCTTCCCCCCGTTTCCTTGCTTTAGGCTATGGAGGGGTGCTCTATCCCCCCCACTCGCTCCATCCTGATGTTGTCAACGAGGAACTATTCACAAAACTCAGTCCTTTCGCTGATGACCTTTGGTACAAAGCGATGGAACTGCTACAAGGGACCGCAGTCGTACAACTTCCCCGCTCTAAATCCGACAGAACAGCCTTTGAAGACAAAAAATATCAAGAATTGGGACTCTGGCACGAAAACATCGACAACCATCAAAACGACCGACAAATAAAGGCCATCTTCGACCACTACAACCTATATGATGCTTTAGGATGATGAGAGGTATTCATATTCATCCTCTATTTATCCTATCATGTGGGAGTCCTCAACCATGCACACAGCATCTCTATTCGATGGAGTGGCGGAGAATCCTGATGTTATGCTTATAATGCGTAATTAGCGTATAGAAGGAAACGGTAACTATGTCAAAGGAATCATTTCCATTTGTTCAATTTTCTCACCCGCCATTCCGATTCCCATTGATTAATCTTCTTAATGCACCTATAGAGCCACCCATTCTTAATAAAGAACTGGCAGAAAGCGCCATTCAGGAAAGCCAGGTCATAAAACGAGCAAAAACAAGTGTGTTGCGACAAGTGGCTCTTGGCATTCAACAGCAAATCCTCCACTTCCTCCGTAATGCCCTGTGCCCTATGTATCTTATGTGGAATGTCTTTCAGCACTCTTAATGGTAATCCTTTATCGAGATAGTGGATTATTCTGGCGTCTGTCCAGTAATGGGCAGAATACGCTCCCATGCAATTATAAATATCTGGCAGTTTTTCTATTATAAACCCGAATGCATTGTTGGTATAAAATAAGCCAGGTTGATCGACATAATATCCTTTTTTGACGGTGACCAGCCAGTTCTCATGCCATTTGGCATAGAAATCACGTGTCATGGCATTGTCTCTGACATAAGCCACACCCGCATTAAAAAAAGTGGTTTTGGAATCGGTGACGTTCATCCCGTAAATCATCTTCACCCGATTGACATCCCAGATATTGTCCTTAAGTTGCAAACGATGCAAGTCGGGCACCATTGCTATATTCTTCACTTCAAGCCTATCAATATCGTCAATCGGAGCAGTGATAATGGTGTCGGTATCGATATAGAAGAAATCACCATCTATAAGATTACGAACACGTGTTTTGATATCCCTCGACCTCAACACGTTGTTGTAACTTTCTGGTACATCAACTTCCTGAAGTTCAGTAATTAACCTATACAAAGGCGACAATGTGTTTTCGGTCTTTATCCGTCTTGCTGTTGGGGAATCGGCCAGCACCACCACTTTGGCTTCTGGATGAAATCGGCGCAGGGAATAAAGAGACCCCCAAAATTGGTCAAGATAAATATCATCGGACGAACTGACAAGTACATAAACAATTTGAGTGTTCAAATCAGAAGTAAGTTTCATATTCTCTGTTCAACATTTAAATCAACAAATCTTCTTTCACAACAAATCCACCACAACTATTCCGACACAACAAACAGGTTCTTCAGCGTGAAGTCTGAACCTACACTTGGGAACCTAATCGAACAGTATGTAGTAATAGTATTTGGTTGAACGGTTGTCCGTTGCCAATTGCAAACTTATGGATTTTTTAGAATAAAACAGTTATCTTGTTAAAAAAACACACAACTTTCCTCTAAAGAAAATGCAATTTCGTTATCTTGACAAGCTCATTAATCCGCATTTTTAACTAATTTTGCCATTGAAAAAACTCTCATATTCCCAAATGAAGAAAATTCTGATAGTAATCGACTCCATGTATGGTGGCGGTGCAGAGCGTGTGGTCAGCAGAATAGCCAATGCATTGGCTGTTGATAATGAAGTGATCATTTATACTCACTCCACTCCCGAAATGTATCCGTTAGATGAAAAAATTAGAATAATTCACATCATTGAACCTCCAGCCCTTTACCCCACATACAAAAGAGGAGCGAGGTTCATGTGGCTACCTAATAAGATTTACAGGTATTACCGTCTTATCAAGATGTGTGAAAAGTTGAAACAAAAGGAAAAGCCAGATGTGACCTTGAGTATGCTGAAAACACAGAATCTGATGAATGCCTTCTCAAAAGGGCCAGGCCGTAAAGTGTTGTCGGAAAGGAACAATCCTTTCAAGAAAGACTTTGAATACAGATTATTAGGCAAGCTATCATTCCCACGAGCCGACAAGGTGGTGTTCCAGACTGAGACCATCCGCAACATGTTCTCGGCCTCAATCAGGAAAAAAGGTGTTGTGGTGCCAAATCCTATTCACGTATCGTGCAAGGCAACCGGTGGCAGCAAGCGTATCGTCACCATGGGCAGGATGCATCCCCAAAAGAATCACACCTTACTGATCAAAGCCTTCGCGCAATTCTCCCTTACCCATCCCGAGCACACCCTGCACATCTACGGCAAAGACAAGGGCGAAGAACCACTCCTTCCCCTGATTGATAGTCTGTCGCTCACAGGAAAAGTCTTTTTGGAAGGTTTCAAGTCCCCGATTCATCCGCTAATAGCAGATGCGGAACTGTTCGTACTCTCCTCTGACTATGAAGGTACTCCCAATGCACTATTGGAAGCGATGATGATGGGACTGCCCTGTATTACGACTGATTTTGATGGTATTCGAGAACTGCTGGGTGCGGATGCCCCATGCTTAGTGACCCCTGTGGGCGATGAAAAAGCCCTCACTGAAGCTATGGCTCAACTTTCCGACAACCCATCCTTACGAAAGACCCTTTCCCGCCGTGGAGAACAATTCACCCAGGCTTTCACACTTGAAAAAATCATTCCGAAGTGGCGAGACGTTCTGCTCAACTGACCAGAAAACTCAAGTGGTACGATTATGTTAAGAAACGTTCTGTTTTTACGAATTCGAGAATTATCGAATTATTATTCTGCTGATATTAAGAATTTTATGGAATTATCGATAAAATCGCGAGCGCTTATTAGAAGTTACTTTAAACCAAGATATTCACAAGGTTTCAAATCATGAATTTCTCAGCTCTTAACATGGCAGGTTGGTCGCGTGCTCAATTCGGTAAGCATGATTGGTTCAAGTTGGCTGATGGACTTGACAGTTTCTTGTTTTATTACTATAGAATCGACCCTAAAACAGAGAACTTTGCGTTGAGTGCCACCTTAGAGGTTTCAGGCGTATTCGGCGTTGATTCTCAGACAGGATATGGACTTATGGCCGTCGATACTGTGGCATGTCCTTCCTCTAATAACCGCTATCGCAACCATGCACTATTAGGGCGTTTCCGCACTTCTGAGGGACTCAACTATGGGCTTGGCCTCCGCATTGTGGGAGGATATACGAATAAAGAAGCCTCATTCCAACCGAGGAGACGCCGTTTGGATCCTTCTCGTTTGTTCCACACGCAATGTCTTGTGGATGAGATTCGGCAAGGCGACCGTCATCAATTCTGTCTCGCCAAGACCGACGAGGGGCTTGAGGCCTCGCTCACCACTGGTTCCGGGACGGAAACCATCCGCTTTCAGGGTTGTGATTTCCTGCTCAGACAAGACGAATCAGCCTTCTATGTTGGATTCGCCATTGCAGGAAACATTGAAATCAACATTTCCGACATCCATTTCGAGACATCGCCAGGAAAACTGAGCCATACCCCCAAAAAGATTATCGGTCACTACATTCCCGACTATCCTTTCAGCCGTACTTCTTTCAAGGGGATAGAACGCCTTCCATGGAAATTGCCCCGAGCCGTACGGATCACACCCGCTGACGGTGCGGAGAAGTTGTCATCAGTCCTACTCAGCGCCCACTCCGGATGTGAGATTGTCTTGGCAGACGGCATTTACGCCGGAGGGCCGTACTACCTTCCCAAGACGTGCTCAGGCAAGCACTCTCATCCCGTCATTCTTCGAGCCGAACATCCAGGAAAAGCCATTCTCGACGGCTCTGCCATCAATTCACACTTGCCACTCATGGTTCTCCATGCGGATTACTGGATTATTGACGGCCTTGTGTTGCGCAACTCTCCTTCCTCAGGCCTGATGCTCTGCGGTTCACACCACATAGTGCGTCAATGCGAAGCCTACGGAAACGGCGACACAGGCTTCCTCATTTGTTCGTACCCAGGTAGTTCAAAGCGGGAATGGCCAGCCCACAACACTATAGAAGACTGCAACTCTCACGACAACTGCGACATCATGCGTCGCAACGCCGACGGCTTCGGAGCCAAACTCACTATCGGAGAGGGCAATGTGTTCCGCTCTTGCAAGGCTTACCACAATATCGACGATGGTTTCGACCTCTACACCAAAGACATCATCGGACCTATCAGTCCAGTCCATTTCACAGACTGCGAGGCTTGGAACAACGGATGGTTATCGGATGAGAAGATGCCTAAAGGCACGAAACGCTCTGGCAGTGGATTCAAGTTGGGTGGAGAGCAACTGAAAGTTTCTCATGTACTTGTAAATTGCACTTCACACCACAATGCCAGGAAGGGATTCGATAACAATTCCAACCCGGCTCCTATTCTGAAAGGATGCAGAGAATGGGGTAATTCCTCTGTATAGGAATCTGTTCTATGGGGTTTGGGGGATAATTCCGACCAAAACAAGTCCATGGACTTCCTTTTTTAGAAAAAAAACAGAAAAATCGAATATATTTCTATCAATTTTATACAATTATCCGTAATTTTGTATCAAAGATATACAATTATTCGTAATTTTGTATCAAAGATATACAATTATTCGTAATTTTGTATCAAAAAAACATGCAGTGTTAGTGCCTGCTTATAAGAAAACACAGAATTCTAGTTGAAGTTTGACAAAAAAACACATTATAGATGATTGAACTCAGTATTCTTGTTCCGGTTTATATGGTTGAGACATGTATACGCCCCTTTTTCGAAAGCATCTTCCAGCAGGGTCTTTCCGACGACCGCTACGAGATTATCGTGGTGAACGACGGCACTCCCGACAGAAGCATGGAAGTTGTAGCCGATTTACTGGAACAGCATAACAATATCACAATTATCCATCAAGAGAACCAGGGGTTGTCAGTAGCGCGGAATGTGGCATTAGCAAGAGCCACAGGCGAGTACGTTCTTATGCTCGACTCCGACGATTTGCTGATTGCCGGTAGTCTGCCTATGATATTGGAGAAAGCCATCCATTCAGGAGTAGATGTTGTGATGACTGATTTTTTGAGAATGAGTGATGAAGAGTTGAGTAAGCCACTCCATCTTCCGATTCAAGATGACATCGAATGGAAAGAGAAAAGCGGTAAGCAATTCTTCTTGGAAGAACTCAACCCAAAAGAATGTTATGTTTGGCGCTCATTTTACAGACGTGAGTTCCTGGAATCTCATCACATTCAGTTCATTCCTGGAATATATTACCAAGATGTTCCTTTCACTCACGAGTGTTATCTTCGTGTCGACAGATGTTTGAGAACCAACATCTTAATGGCTATCCACAGGATATGGAACGGTTCTGTGCAATCTCGTTTCACTTTGCGCCACGCCCGTGATTTCAGTATTGCCATTGGCAAGACATGGGAATTAAGGAAATTGCGAGAGTCTGGTTCAGAGGAAACAAAGAAACTTCAAGATGATTTATTCGCTTCATTCTATAATCTTATAAGTAACGCCTTAAGGGATATTCATGGATTTAGCAATCGTATGAAGGTCATGAACTATTTGCAAGAGAACGCACCCAACCTACGCTTTACAAATGGTAAGATACAACAGTTCATATCCCTATTATACAGCATCTCTCCTCATTTGCTCATCATAGTATGGTCTCTGCGTCAGAAAATGCGTCATCGCGCATGATGCCCATGACTTCTGCCTACCGATAATTCCCTAATAATCAAATCATTGTTTGTTAGAAAATTCATAAGACTCACGTTTCTTTAACATTCTTTCAAATGCAAAAACTACTCAGCATCATCGTTCCTGTCTATAACGTGG
>CACYEC010000082.1 GCA_902773225.1 uncultured Bacteroidales bacterium | reverse complement strand
GCTGGCAGTCAGCGAGGTGTTGATGGGGAACTGTCCTTGCCACTGCGCTCCACCCATACCTTCGGGGATAGTGAGTTCCCACACACCGTTGGCATGAGTCCACTCGGGGTCAGCAATCTGCGCCCAGCCGTCGTTGGCGAACCAAGGAGTGACGCTGATGAATGCATCACCGTTCTCCACGGGTGTCCAGAGGTTGGAGGCTACCGATGGATCCCAGTCCAAAGTGGGTTCGTTGCCGCCGTTACCTTGTTGTTCTTCTTGAGGCAGCACAGTGCCGTCGTCGTCAGCATGGTTCTTCAGCACGATGTTGGAGATGTTGACATGAGTCTCACCCGTGGCATGTCCGAAGTCGAGGACGAGTTTCACAGGATTCATGTCGAGACCAGGCAGGTCGCTCTTCCAGAAGATGTAGTCCTGTCCGGCCTTCAGGTTGATGTCGTGTGCGTCGATGATGGCCACTTCGTCGTTCTCGTTGGTCAGTTTCACCACCACTCCGTCGATGTCGCGGTCGGAATTGAAGATGCAGGAGAAGTCGTAGTTGATGGCGGCTGAAGTCACAAGACTGGTATGGAAGTGCACCTGAGCCTGCCACTCGGAGTAGCATTCCTGTGGAATAGTGACATTGTAGTCGTTGTTGCCCATCTCGAAGAGCGCAGCGAAGGCATCGGTCTGCTCGTTGCCCCAACCTGGATCAGGGTTGTAGTAGAACGTCATGTCAGGAGTGATGCCCTTCCACATGTTGAAGTCGCTGTTGGCATCGAAGCCATTGAATTCCTTCTCGGCCTCTTCGCTGGTGAAGATGAAACGCCAGGCAATGCTGCGTTCTTTATTCTCGTAGATGAGCACCATCTTCTTGGCTGTGAGCGACTCGATGCGGAACTTCGGGTTCTCGTACTGCTCGTCACTGCTGATATAAGGGAAAGCTGTGTTGGCTCCCAACTGGATGTAGGTCTGCTGGGAAGCGTTTCCATCGACATCGAGCCATTCATACACCTCGAAACTCCATGCTGCGGTCTGGTTGCCAATGGTGGCATCGAAGTCGGCATCAGAGGGTCCCCACTTGGTGGTACCCGTATTGACGTAGGTCAGTCCGTCAGCACCTGCATCGTAGGTGAAGGTACCGCCCTTGCGGTTGTCGGCAGTGAAGGAGATACGGTCGTCGTACATACCGAAAGCCTTCTTCTCGTCGGGCTGAGCGGACCACCACTCTGTACCAGCCGTTCCAGCGGGACCGCAAGCCAAGTGGGCCACTTCCTTGTTGGCGAAACGCCATTCCTTGCCAGTGATGCGGCGGAAGTCGGCGGAATAATCCACCTTGGTCTCGTTGAATGTGTATGTCTTCTTCTTACCAGCCTGGCTGATGCCGTTGCGGTTGCCTATTCTCAGTTCAATGTTATGCGTGCCAGCCTCAGGATTGGTGTAGCCCACCTCGTTGAGCGTGGAATACTGTGTTCCGTCGAGAATCCACACGGGATAAGTGCCGGGAGCCGGTGTGTAGGTGGCAATCATCTGGTTGGTCTCCTGGTCCACGTTGACGGTGAAATCAGCATCACCTACCGTGGGCAGTCCGTTGGGGTCTGCTCCGCTGAAATCCTCGGGCGTACATGCCATGAAGGCCAGTCCGGCAAGCAGCGCGCAACCCATATATTGAAATATCTTTTTCATATACATATTGTCTTAAACGGGATTAATAATTGTTTTGTATCAGCGATGGGTCGGCATCGAGTTCTTTCTGGTCCAGAGGGATGTATTTCTTGCTGGGTGTCCAGGAATTGGTACGATAGCCGTAAGTGTCTGGCACGAGGACTTTGGTAGCCTTCTGTGTGGCGTCGGCGATGCCTTCTGCACGGACGAGGTCGAAGTAGCGCTTGCCCTCGCCACAGAACTCCATGTGGCGTTCTGTGAAGATATCGTCGATGGTGACGGTACCCAAGTTGGCAAGTCCTGCACGAGCGCGTACCTGGTTGACATAACCTGTGGCCTCGGCAGCGCTGCCACCTGTCTGCAACAGCAGTTCTGCGGCGTTGAGCAATGTCTCGGCATAGCGGTAGATGCGCTTGTTGTTGTTGTAGTTCAGGTTCTTCGAAGTCGGACAATCCTGACAGTTCTCCAGTGTCGGACGGTATTTCTTCAGCCAGATGTGTGTGTCTTGGTAACGCTCTGTGTAAGTGGTTCCACGTACATCCCAGCAGGTGGCATCGCGGCGAAGGTCGCCTTCTACGAACATATTATAAGTCTCGACGCGCATGGGCAGGAAACCCCATCCGTCCATACCGCTCCAGAGGTCGTCGGAGAAACCATTAGGCGAAATCAGTGTGGGCAGCACCGAACCACCGGCGTTGAGGGCGGCAGGTCCCCAGTCGCGCTGTGCCTGGTCGTCGTTGTAGTTGATTTCGAAGATACTCTCGGAGCACCACTCGCCTTTTTCTTCCCAAAGTTCGGCATAACTGGGATTCAGTTCATAATCGCTGTCAGCGATGATGGCCTTCATGTATCCAAGTGCCTTGGAATAACGGGATGCGTCGTTCTGGTACATCACCATCTCGGCATAGAGCATATAGGCCATGGCCTGCGACACGCGGCCCGACTCAGCATTGCTCCAACGCATCGGCAACACTTTGGAATCTATGATTTCCTCCAGTTCGGGAAGCAATTTGTTGTAGATTTCGTCAGCGGTAATCTGAGGAGCGGTATAAGGCATCGAGAGGTTCTCCAGATAGAAAGGCACATTGCCATAATAGTGCCAGAGGATATTGTAGTAATATACACGGAGCAGACGGGCCTGCATCTCCATCGACTTGAGGAAATCGGCGCTGGCTTTACCACCCCACCCTGCGTACTTGATGGCGTCGTTGCAACGCTTGATACCGCTGTAGAAGTCGCCCCAGAGCGTGGCAAGTGTGTTGTTGCCGTCGCCTGCGAAATTGAAGAGGCGGTGCCAGTGCTGGTTGTCGGAGATGTTGTTACCGCCCACCCAGAAGTCGTCGCCCATGATTTCGGCATCGACGGTAAGGTCGTTGTAGGCCACATTGTCCCAGTCGGGCCAGTGCAATGGGGCATAGGCAGAGGTGAGGGCCTCGTTGAGGGTCTCCTCATTGGTGTAATATTCCTCCAGAGGCTCACCATCCGGTCTCTTCACCTCAAGGAAATCGTCACTGCAGGATGCAAGCGTGAAAACCGCGGCGCAAAAACCTGCTATCCATTGAATATGCTTGTTCATATCGTTATGCTTTTTAGGAAATTAGAGTGAAATATTGAATCCGATAGTGAAGGTACGGGCCTGCGGATAGATGCCATAGTCCACACCTGTGAAATGAGTCTGGTGTCTCTGCTCATCGTCGCTGAATCGAGCGCCCACTTCTGGGTCGAAGCCCCAGTATTTGGTCCATGTGAAAAGATTCTCGGCGCGTAAATAGAGGCGGAAACGGTTGACGCCAATCTGTGAGGTCAGGTTGCGTGGCACAGTATAGCCAAGGGTGATGTTCTTCAGGCGCAGGTAACTGCCGTCGCGGACATACATGTCGCTGCATACCCAGTTCTTGGAGTCACCGATGGCAGGAACGGTGTTGGATGTGCCTTCACCCGTCCAGCGCTGGAGTACCCAAGTGGGATAATTACCTGACGAGATGTCCTGACGATAGGTGGCATCGAAGACATCAACACCAGTCACGCCCTGGAAGAACACGCTGAAGTCGAATCCTTTCCACTCTGCATCGAACATCCAACCGAAGGTCCACTTGGGAATACCGTTACCGATGTTGGTGCGGTCGTCGGAGGTGATTTGTCCGTCGCCGTTCACATCAACGAAACGGAAGTCGCCTGGATGCGCATTGGGCTGGATAAGGCCACCGTCACTGTTGGTATAAGCACTGACTTCCGCATCGTTCTGGAAGATGCCGGCAGTCTTGTAGCCATAGAAGAAGGGGAAAGGTTGGCCGTTCTCGGCACGAGTGCCACCGTCGCTGAACTGGTTAATGCCAAAGTTCAGGAAACCGGTGTCGTTGCCCAAGTTATTCAGTTTGTTCTTCAGATAAGCGGCATTGCCTTTGAACGAGAAGCGGGCGTCCTTGATGTTCCATCTATAGCCCAGCTCAAATTCCCATCCCATGTTCTTCATATCACCGACGTTGGCCAAGGGACGTGCCTCACCCACATAACTCGGGATAGGCAAATCGATAATCATGCCGTTGGTCTTCTTGATGAAGTAATCCACGCTGAAAGTCAGTTGGTGGTTCCAGAAACTCAAGTCAAGTCCGAAGTCCCACTGTTCGCTCTCCTCCCACTTAAGGTCTTCATTGGATAACTTATTGGCCTTAGAACCATACCCCATAGCTGCAGTCTGTCCATAATAATAGTTGCTGTTTCCACCATTGGTCGTGAGCGCAGTGTAAGCATAGGGTTCGATATTGTCGTTACCGTTCTTACCCCAGCTAGCGCGTAACTTCATATTGGAGAGCCAATCGCGTGTTTCCTCCATGAAGGCTTCGTTCATGATGTTCCATCCTACTGAGGCGGAAGGGAAGGTACCATATTTATTGTTGGGACCGAAACGTGAGGAACCGTCGCGGCGTATAGTGGCCTGAGCCATGTAACGCTCGTCGTAGTCGTAACTTGCACGGGCAAAGTAAGAACTCAGACGGTGCTGGTCGAATGGTTTGCCCCAGACACCGACAAGGCTCTTAGCTCCCGTCACCTTGCCGTCAGCATCGGTGGTGAGTTCAAGGTTTCCGCCGGTAGTGTAGTCAATCGATGGTTTGTCGGGGTTCACCAAGTTCCAATGCGAGCCTCCCAGTTGGTCGCCCTTGTACTTCAGGGCCGACTGTCCGAGCACCACTCCGATGGTGTGCTTGCCGAAGGTCTTGTCGTAGGTGAGTGTGTT
>CACYEC010000081.1 GCA_902773225.1 uncultured Bacteroidales bacterium | reverse complement strand
TTTTCTTTCTGTCATCATAATAGTTAATCACAGGCGACAACACGTCGTAGTCCTTGTGGGTTGCCATAAACGACAGCAGTTGTTCCAAAAAGTCTGGTGCCACCACCGTATCGTTGTTCAGGAGCATGTAATAATCGGGGGCGTACTGCGACGCATACCTCACTCCGATATTGTTGCCGATGGCGAAGCCGTGGTTCTCTTTTTCCTCTATCAGGTAGAGTTCGAATGAAGGATGCGCTGATTGCCATGCCCTCAAACGCTCCACAGAATCATCATGAGAGTCGTTATCTACGACAACAACAAAAAAAGAGCCTTTCGCCTGAGCGAGTGATTCCAGACAGTCAATAGTGTCAGCAGCACCATTCCAGTTCAGCAGGATAATTGCAGTTTTCATCCCTGTGCGCTACTTTAGCAAATTGGCAATAGTAGCCACCACTGCGGCTATGGACGCTGACGACGAACCAATAGACAGTAATTCGGCAGTTGACATACGGTTCTTTGTTTCCTTCGATGGAACCACAATCTCGCATCCTGGCTCGATGTCTTTCGCCCGGTTGTGCCTGATCAGTTCCACGGAACCGTTCATATAGACCGCATATACACGCGACTTACGCGCATTGTTTCCATATCCTCCTGCACGCTTGATATAGTAACTGAGCGACTCGCCTTGCTTATAGTTGATGGAGTTGGGGTACATCACCTCACCGCTGATTTTCACTGTGTTGGAGTATTGAGGAACGATAAGCCTGTCATTTTCCCTGAGCACAATGTTTTCATATCCTGCAGTGTCTTTCAAGGCGGCCTCAAGGTCAATGGCCACGGGATAAGTGTCACCGAGGTCAAGTTTGAGGTTGAGCAATGAGTCTGCCAACTGCAAGTTCATGTTGTTTGAGCCTTGCGACATCTTCAGGCTCTCCTCATAGAGCTGAATCTGCGACGTACGCAGTGTGGTCTCTCTTTGGTTGCGCTCCTCCTGTGTCATCCTTCGTTCCAAACGAGCTCCCTTAGGATAGGCCAGTTCGGAAAGACCGCCTGCATCATGCACGAGGTCAGAGAGGCGATAGCGTTTGTTGCTCATGGCATAACTCCCCTGGAAGTTCACAGCACCGTTCACTGTGACGTTCTGCTGTTCGTTGTATGAAGGACTCTTTCGTATCACCACTTGGTCGAAAGGACGCAAAGTGAAACTTTCACCACCCGTGATTTCAAAGTTGTCGTTGAGCGAGAAAGAGAAAGTCTCTGTCAGTTGGGTGTCGTTAACCGTTGATTTGGGGTCACGGATTCTTCGATAGACATTCACCTGCGCCATTGAGGCTGCCTGGGTCAGACCTCCAGCCTGAAGCACGAAATCCTCAAGCGTGGTGTTCTCCGAATAAGCATACACTCCCGGAAAATTCACCTCGCCTTCGATGGATAACGTCTGGTCGGGGTTCATCTCTATCATACTTGGAATGAACAACACATCGTTGTTACGCAGGGGGATGTCGGCCACCGTTCCGTCAAGAAGGCCTTTAATGTCTATCGACTTGGTCTCAAGTGTCATGTCGGGTTTCTCACGGTGCATCACGGCACGGTTGAGGAAAGCGTCCTCTCTCACACCATCGGCTGCCTCGATGAGGTCGCGCACACTGGAGATGCTGCTGCCAAGTTCAAACTGGCCTGGATGATAGACCGCACCGCGCACCTCAACCAAGTTGGAAAAACGGGCTACAACCGAATCAACATAAATAGAGTCGCAATCACTGAGAACGAAACCGTTCATGTCGAACTCTTCGATGGTATGGATGCTGTAGCGGCTTCCGTTCTTACGTATAAGTCGTACATTCTTGGTATAGGCGTCACCAGTAAAACCACCTGCATATTGCACAATGGTGTTGACGCTTTCATCTTTCCTCATCTCATAAAACATCGGGCGCTTCACCTTGCCTCGGATGTTGACCAAACAGTCGTAGGGACCTACCACTATCACATCATTGTCCTGCAATCTAATGTCGCCTTTGGTGTTGCCGTTGAGTATGTAGTCATAGACGTCGATTGACGCTATCTCCCTTCCCGCACGATAGACCTTGATGTCACGCAGGGTACCGATGTCGCTGATACCGCCTGCGGCATAAAGGGCGTTGAACGACGATGACAACGAACTCAAAGAATAGGTGCCTGGCGCGTTGACCTCACCCATCACCTGTACCTGAATGGAACGGGTCTCACCAACGCTCAGACTCACGTTGCTGTCGCTGTAGCGATTGCCAAGACGGGAACGGAGAGCGGCTGTGGCTTGCGATACGGTCAGACCACCCAGTTTCACGGGACCTATACCGTCGAGAACCACATAACCGTCGGGAGAAATGGTCTCATCATAACTTTCTTGGGTGGAACCCCATACGTCGATAAAAACCTGGTCACCTGCACCGAGCCTGTAGTTGGCAGGAGTAGGCATATTCACGTTAGGCTCGAACGTCAGCATCTGGTTGTTGAAGATGTTGCGTCCGAAGACCTCGCTCTCGTCTTTGAAATAGTTC
>CACYEC010000080.1 GCA_902773225.1 uncultured Bacteroidales bacterium | reverse complement strand
TTGTGTGAGATGTTTGTGGCTCATAAGACTTATGAAGACCGTGCCAAAGCCAGTGTCCGTTTGCACGGCGATATTTCGTTCTCCCAGGGCGGTAGTTTCTACGATGTGGTGTACTGCATGAAGAACTATGGAATGATGCCCGAGACAGCCATGCCTCTTCCTGGCACGCTATATGGTGACACATTAGCCAATTTCAATGAGTTCTTCTCCATCGCTGAAAGCTACGTGAACGGCATCGCCAAAGGCAAGCAGAAGAAGCTGAGCCCGGCATGGTTCAAGGGATTGAACTCTGTCTTCGACACCTACCTTGGAGAAGTTCCTGAAACCTTCACTTATAATGGTGTGACTTACACTCCGAAATCATATCAGGAGTCATTAGGTCTGAACATGGACGACTACGTGTCACTGACTTCTTACACGCACCACCCTTTCTATGAGCCGTTCATTCTTGAGATTCAGGACAACTGGCGTTGGGGTGAGAGCTACAACCTGCCAATCGACGAGTTGATGGCCGTAATGGACAATGCCGTTCGCAATGGCTATACCTTCGCCTGGGGCAGCGACGTAAGCGAGGACGGCTTCACCCGTAATGGTATTGCCGTATGCCCTGACGTGACGAAGGCACCCGACTACAGCGGATCCGACATGGCCCACTGGCTTGGTCTGAGCAATGCCGGCAAGATGCAGGAAGCCACAACCCGTCCGATGCCAGAGATTGAGGTAACCCAGGAAATGCGTCAGGAAGCTTACGACAACTGGGAAACCACAGATGACCACGGTATGGTGATTTACGGTCTGGCCAAAGACCAGAATGGCAAGGAATACTTCATGGTGAAGAACTCATGGGGCAAGACCGGCCGTTATGACGGTATCTGGTATGCTTCCAAGACCTTTGTGAAGTATAAGACAATGAACATTCTCGTTCACAAGGATGCAGTTCCAAAGGATATTCGCAAGAAGATTGGCATCAAATAAATTGTAGATTCATGTCAAGCGGCAATAAAAAAGCCATGCTAAAAAGAATCTCTCCATTTGTGTTATGATTACAAAAAGGGCTTGACTGAAATTCTCAGTCAAGCCCTTTTAGATTTCAATATTGAAAAGAAATCAGTTTCAATATAAGGATATGACAGGCGAGCAATCAAGTTATTACAACTTGTCGAGGGCCTGTTTGATGTCGTTAAGAATATCGTCCACGTCCTCAATACCAACCGAAAGTCGAATGAGATCAGGAGCGATTCCGGCTTCCCTTAACTGTTCCTCAGAAAGCTGACGATGCGTATGGCTTGCGGGATGCAGCACACATGTCTTGGCATCCGCCACATGTGTGACAATACTAATAAGCTGGAGAGAATCCATGAACTTGACAGCTGTCTCACGGTCTCCTTTGACACCGAAAGCCATTACTCCACAGGAACCATTCGGCAGATACTTCTGACCGAGCTCATACTGAGGATTCGATTTCAGTCCCGGATAGTTGACCCATGCTACGCGTTCGTCCTTCTCAAGGAACTCAGCCACTTTCTGCGCGTTGGCACAATGCTGCCGCATACGAAGGTGCAGTGTCTCAAGTCCGAGATTCAGGAGGAATGAATTCTGCGGTCCGGGAATTGAACCGAGGTCACGCATAAGCTGCGAAACGAGCTTAGTTGTGTAAGCAAGTTTTCCGAAAGCCTTTGTGTAAGTCAGTCCGTGGTAGCTCTCATCAGGAGTAGTAAGACCAGGATATTTTTCGGCATAGTCGTTCCAGTTAAAGTTACCACTGTCTACAATGCATCCACCAACTTGCGTGGCATGACCATCCATATATTTAGTTGTAGAATGGGTGATGATATCGCACCCCCACTCAAACGGGCGGCAGTTAACCGGTGTGGCAAAAGTGTTGTCGATGATGAGTGGCACCCCGTTCTTGTGTGCGATTTTGGCGAACTTTTCGATGTCGAGGATTTTACATCCTGGATTGCTGATGGTTTCACCAAAGAGCAGCTTTGTGTTAGGGCGGAAAGCCTTCTGAATTTCCTCTTCCGATGCTTCCTGATTCACAAATGTACACTCGATCCCAAGTTTCTTGAGTGTGACACCAAACAGATTGTATGTTCCACCATAGATTTCGTTGCTGGTGACAAAATGGTCGCCTGCCTGGCAGATATTGAATATGGCATAGAAGTTCGCAGCCTGTCCGGAAGAAGTGAGCATTGCCCCCACTCCGCCTTCCAATGCCGCAATTTTCTTTGCAACTGCGTCGTTGGTCGGGTTTTGCAGACGAGTGTAGAAATATCCTTCTTTTTTCAGGTCGAAAAGCATCGCCATTTCATCACTGTCGTCATATTTGAATGTAGTACTCTGGATGATAGGTAACTGTCGTGGCTCCCCGTTCTTCGGTTCGTAGCCAGCATGTACGCAAAGCGTGGCAGTTTTCAGATTTTTTTTCATTTGATTTTAATAATATTTATTTGTCAATTATTCTTTGTCTGCTTTCTTGATGTCTTCAAGCTCTTGCTTGATAAAACGTGAGGTAATACCCACGCCGGAACAAGCCACTTCTTGCGGAGTTCCTGTGACAAGAAGTCGTCCCCCCCTTTCTCCTCCTTCCGGACCGATGTCGATGATGTAGTCTGCATTAACAATAACATCGAGGTTGTGCTCGATGACAATGACCGTATTGCCTTTAGCCACAAGTTTATGTAGTACATCGAGCAAAGCTTGTATGTCAGCAAAATGCAGTCCTGTTGTAGGCTCGTCGAGAATAAACACAGTTTTTCCAGTGTCTCTCTTTGCCAATTCAGTGGCCAGTTTGACCCGCTGGCTTTCTCCTCCGGATAAAGTGGTGGAAGACTGTCCCAGCTTGATATAACCGAGTCCGACTTGCTGAAGCACCTTTATCTTTCGAAGGATATGAGGCTGATTTTCAAAGAACTCAACAGCTTGATTGATAGTCATGTCGAGCACATCGGCGATTGACTTCCCCTTGAATTTCACCTCTAATGTCGGACGGTTGTAACGTTGTCCGTGGCACACCTCGCATTTCACCTGAATGTCAGGCAGAAAATTCATCACAATATTCTTATAGCCATTTCCGCTGCATGCCTCACACCTGCCTCCTTTGACATTAAAAGAGAATTGTCCAGGCTTGTATGCCCTGATTTTTGCCTCAGGCAACTCGACGAACAAGTTTCTGATGTCGTTGAAAACACCAGTATATGTTGCAGGATTAGACCGAGGAGTCTTCCCAATAGGCGACTGATCGACACAAACCACTTTGTCCACAAATTCTATGCCTTCGAACGATTCGTATTCAAGAGGTTGTTTTAGTGACCGATAGAAATGCTGTGAAAGGATTGGCTGGAGAGTTTCATTGACAATCGTAGACTTTCCTGATCCACTGACTCCAGTGACACAAATGAACTGCCCAAGCGGAAACTCCACATCAACATTTTTCAGGTTGTTGCCCTTCATGCCATGGATGACAAGTTTATGGTTGGACCCAATCCTCCATTCCTTCTTATGGAGGTCGCTCATCTTCTCTTCCCTTCTAAGCCAGCGTGCAGTGATGGTGTCTGTCAGCATCAGTTGCTGCGGTGTACCCTGGAATACTACCTGGCCACCTTTCCTTCCGGCAAGAGGTCCGATATCCACAATATAATCTGCATTCTGCATGATTTCCCTGTCGTGCTCCACCACAATAACCGTATTCCCTATGTCCCTTAGTTGCTTGAGGGAATTGATAAGCCGTTCATTG
>CACYEC010000079.1 GCA_902773225.1 uncultured Bacteroidales bacterium | reverse complement strand
GACACGTGAACGTGAAGAAGATTCCAAGCCGTGATGCCGTTGGATGTCTTTGGTGATGCAGATAGAGTATGTGGAGTCACTTTGGAGTCGTCTTTCCAAATGTCTATGTGTGGGGATATAGTGCATATGGAAGTCTTTGTCAACATATTCCCTGATATGGAATACATGAGGTTTGTGAAAATGTTTTGCTGCTTGATAGCCAATAGTCAGCAAACTCACGTTGGAATGAATGATGTCAATTTTCTTATCGGACAAGAACTTTGTAATCTTCGTGGCAGCCCTCTTGTTTGCAACTATGCGCGCAACCAAGCGGAATGGCCAAAGCAGATAGCCGGACAATGACCTGGCATCGGGGAAGGTGTGCATGCGGAACGTTACGACATAAGTAGGAATCTGCATGGATACTAATTCCTGATAGATCCCGTCTTTGTCTGGAACAATAACAATAGGGTTTATACCTTTTGCCATTAATCCCTTGAGCATGTTCATGAAAGACTTGGTGGCTCCACTGCTGGGTAATGTGGAATTCAGGATGTATGCAACGTTCATGATTCTATTGCTTAAGAGTTTTCTACTTTTGGTCGTAACCAGGTTCGTTTCAGTTCAGGGTAATAATAGATGAGCGTGAGAGGGTATAGGATAAAGAAGAAGTGATATACTTCCATTGTTTGCATGAAAAGTAGCGTTGTCAGTCCAGCAAGGAGTGCCAGCACGTTACGATCAATAAGATTTGCTATGCGTTTCAGAGGGAATAAAAAAATAGTCAGAAAGGATAAAAATAAAATAATTCCGCCTTCCAATAAAATGTAATAGATGAGATTATGAGGGCCGATAGCATGGCTTGTCATATGACTTTTCATCCAATCAACATCCATTTGCCCGTATCCCCAAAGAGGGGACTTCCAGAACAAGTTGGAGGAAATCTCCCACAATGAGGTGCGGTAGGTGAATGTCAAGTCTTTATTGAGTACATCACGGATGATATAGACGGCAAGTTCATTGTTATGTAAGCCCTCACCGCTAAAGCACACGAATACTTGAAATAACACGTAGAAAGAGAAAAATGAGACGATGGCGATTTTCTTCAAAGTCCTACCGGGTAATATGGAAATGGCTATGAATGCTATGACGCATGTCAACGAAGTCATGGAGCCTACGAGTGCCAAGGTAGCAACCGAGATAATGCATAGGCCTATAGTGTTGACTAACCATTTGCGGCTATAATTGCAGCATAAGACATTGGTAATGATTCCACACAACAACCGGCAGCCAATTTGGTTGTAATTCCCTCCAAGCAGAAAACTATCGAACGTGTCTTTGGCAAGAAACATCCAGTTAGGAAAAATTATCATGAAGGCAAGGTTGGCATAGATCATGACGGAGAACAAGAATGCCAACGATTTGAGGACAACCCCAAGTCGGGTCTTGTAGTATGCGAAAAGGAGGAGCAGTGTGCCGATCTCAATGCAGTAATAGCATACGGTCTTGTAATCTGCATTATTCAGCACGGAGATTATCAAGAGCAACGAGAAAAATAGAGCGACGGATGCTCCGAAGTATGTCATCCCCTTATTCCAAAGATAAACTAATCCGACAAAACTAAGGATACATAAAGCCAACACCAGATAGGATATGGGCTGGAGGAATGTGAATACGGTGAAAGTAATACATGTCCTCGCCACGATAATCCCGCTGATGCAGAAAGGCAGCCATTTTGAATATAAGGGTCGTATTGTCATCATACTCTTAAACGTTTAATATGACTTGGCTGCCTAATTCCCGTAAGAACTCTTCGGTATAGAAATTGTTGAAGCCAGCATTTGAGGTGAATGTCAACTCTCCAAAGTAGGCTTTCCCATCCACTTCATATAGGTCAACTCTTACTTGTGGAAAACCTTTTGAGAGAATGGATGCGGCCTCCAGCATCTTGTCGAGGGCGACAGGGCGGGGTAGTTGCTTCTTTGCGATTCTGTAATGATCCGTCTCAACGGAATATTCAGGATGGAAGTTCCAATCCAGATCATAGACTCCCACTTGAACTGAGTGCACATCCCGGTCATAACAGGCCCAGATGTATGCTGGTTTCCCGTTAAAGGCCCATATCTTATAGTCTATGAGTGAGGAACTATTGATGGGTTGTTTTCTTACATCCAACAATTCTTCTGCGATAATGCAGGGAGGAATATTGTTGTAGTGTAACTCTGCCATCTTATATCCGAAACGGGTGTGAAGAACTTTCTTAAACTTTTTTGTTTCTAAATCTGTGTTCAACTTTGACTTGTCAGAACAAATCAGTATATCACCGCTTCCGTTGTTTGCCTTCATCACAAACTGTTGAGGCAGAGATTGCCAGTCAATCTGCTCTGCTTTCTCCCATCTTCCATATAATTTGACCAGCATGTCTTCCAGCCCTCTTTGTGCGACGAATTGTCGTACCAGATATTTGTCAGCGAGCTTTGTCCAATGGCTTGTGTCGGAATAAATTTTCTGCCAGTTGATTTTTTCATCAAGGGTGAGGGGATGTTCCCAATCCATGTCCCTGTGATAGATGGATCGGAATTTGATGCTTATTAGTTTGCGCGGATAATATTTCCCTAACAAATTGTAGAACCAATTTATCGGTGGAACTGCGATTGGGCGAAATATCCGTTTTAGTGTCTTGATAATCATTTCTCTTTCAAGGATAGATAGTTATTCATGCCCTCTTTTAAATATAATCATTGCAGCCTCGCGCTCATTTCGCTCTAGGCTGACCCCCCAGGCGAATACCGATTCAACGAGGATAGAGATCGGTATGGTGACGAGAAAACGTAGTCCGCCTTGCCATACTGTGGTGATAATCCAGCAGACGGCAATCCCTATAAGCGTAGGCAGAACGATCCGTCCGTAAACATGAGAAAGAAAATGACGGATGGATAAACCGGCTGTATATTTAAGGAATGGAATACGAGCAAGACTGCAGATTATTTCAATAATCAGGTATCCCCACATCACGTAAACGACATGAAAGCCTTGTGATAACAGGATCCATGCTACGGGTAAGGTAAAGAGTTTGATGGAGTTGATAACTAATGAATAGTTTCGTATTTTTCCAATGGCCTGATTAGCGATACCTAAACCAATCGTGAGTTGGTCGCAAGCAGTAGATACAAGAATAAAATTGCAGAACATTACACAGTGTTGAGGGACATCTCCGAGCCACAGTTCAAGCAATCGGCTCATTTCGAAAATCAGAGGAATGATAACGATTGAGAGAAGCAGAAATGAGTATTTGCTGGTGGCTTCAGCCAATTCTAACATGCGTTGCCTGTTTTGTTCACCTTCTGCTTTTACTACTTGGGGGCTCATTGCGTTCAAAACGGCGGAAGCGACAAACTGGATGGCTCCCGACACTTGCATTGCAATGCCGTATGCGGAGTTGATAACTGTTCCGAAGGCTCTGTTTAGGAGGACGGCAACCCCCTGCGTTCTCCCGATGATGCAACCAGTACTGTATATTGTCCAACTGGCAAAACCTGTCATTTCACGAACGAGTCTTCCGCTGAAGTCTTCTTTTGCAAATGTGAGGCGCGCCTCTGAAAACTTATGTGTGGCATAAATGGCAAATGCTAACAGGTTAAATGCTGTGATTGCCGTCATCATCCACGAATATGCTATCAGTTTGTCTGCCTGTATGTAAAGCAGCCAGATGGCGAATAAGAGTTTGAGGACTCCGTCGAGCATATCAACTATGGATATATACACAATGTTTTCACGGGCATAAAACAACGCACGGTATGGGGCAGTAACAAAAGAGATGAATAAATTTAGAAGTGACAGGTAATAGGTGAGAATTGCGACGTTGATTCTTTCTATGTCAATCCGGAGCGTGCCATTGAACAAATAGGGCTTGGCCAGAAACAGAACTCCACAGACGACAACTCCGATTAATATGTGCAGAAACAAACTTGTGGAAAATACTTTATGCAGGTAATCAAAGTCGCCCTTGCCATGGTAAAAGGAAAGGTGACGCTGAGTCGTCACTACCATGGCATTCGTAATAAACCCCAGCATGATAACCACTCCACTTATGAGCGCATAAATGCCATAGTCAGTCTCGCCAAGAGCCATTAAAATGAGTTTGGTCGAATATAGCGACAGACATATATTAAAAATGGATCTTATATGTTGTGCCAGAGTGTTGACTATAGCTCGTGTGCTAGCCCTCATCTTTTATTTGATGATTGTTGATTTGATGTCTGTCCTCAGAATGTAAAGTGCACATCCCATGCAGGCTAACATCATCATGCCTATTACGAAAACCATGCGTTTTGGCCCTGTCGGTTTGATGGGGACAGAAGCTCCTTTAATCATGGTGAAAGCAGGAGTGCGCTCCTGTACTTTTGCCTTGGCTGCCTGATACTGGGTGACCATAGCTGTGTAGTTGTTATACTTTAACTGCATATCATTCTCCAAGTCGTTTTGCTTGGCTCGATAGCTTTCAAGCACCACTTCGCTATTAGCATCGGCATAACTGCCGTAGAGCCGACGGGCCCGCTCGTAACTGGCCTTGGCTTCTTCCATCAACTTCTTGTAATAGTCCAGGTCTATGCGGGCTTTGCTGGTTCTGTAATCTGTGATGAAGGATTGTAGTTTTGTACGGACTGAATCGGCAAGCGTCTTACAAATAAGTGCATCCTGCGCTTTCGTGTTGATGGTGATAACTCCCGTCTGTTTGTCGGTATTCAGCGTGATGTCTTGTCGTATTTTTTCAATGATGGCATTGTCGTTCCTTGAAAGGAGGTAGGGATTTAATTGCTTGCTTTTTTTAACGGCGGAATCCTCTTTTGGAGCGAACAACTTCTTGATGGGTGCTAATAACTTGTTCCACCAAGGGTACTTCTGGTGTTTTTTTAGATATTCGTAATAGGAGGTCTTAATCTCTCCATCCTGACTTTCCACTTGGATGTTGAACAGATCGCAGACGAACTTGTTGTCTTCCATCAGGTCGGGGTAGAGTAGGGGGGTGATAGCATCAGTGGTTTGCATATCTCCAAGGTCAATGCCGAAGGAAGATGCAATGGAACCTAATGTCCCTCCTGACATGGAATTTTCCATTTCAGGAGCCATCTTTGTGTCAGAAGTATAGGTGCGGGGAATGCAGATGATGTACAGGCATGAGAGAACAAAGACAATGGGAAGAACTTTCACGAAAAGCATCTTCCGCTGCCATATCTTCTGAAACATCAGG
>CACYEC010000078.1 GCA_902773225.1 uncultured Bacteroidales bacterium | reverse complement strand
TTTCCGCGTCATTCACTCCGTACGATTTGAGCCTTCGCACTCTCTCCTTCACCTCGTCCAAAAGGATGGAGCAATGAAAACGCTCCAACTCTTTTTCAATCATTACTTTCAATTCTTGTTCCATAACCAAACAAATTAGAATCCTAAGGCATCCATCATAGCATCGTATACTAAGGGATTATTTGGCATATCGCCACACATACCATCAGTCAGCGCATCCCAAGAATCTTCCGCCGTCCACTCGTAACCACATTCATCGTGGCCCTCACACTCACGGTCTTCATACTCTTCGTAAGAGCCCTCATACTCTTCGTAAGAGTCTTCATAATAATCTCTTGTCATAATCTTTCTGTTTAATAATTGTTACTTTTTATTATTTCACTAATATGCTTTGTGCAGTCTGGTCCATCAGTTTCTTCTTCAATTGTAACTGGTTTTCTACAATAAGTTCATAATCACATTTGTTGTCGCCCATTTTGATTGTAAGCACAAACAATTCAAGAAAGGTCAGAAACAAAAACAAGATGATGTAGAACGCAAGCGACACCTTGCTTTGTGATATTACTTTCAGCGTTGCTTCAAGTTCTTCTATGAAGCCGGCAGCACGTTGGCTCATCTCTTTTCTTACCGTTTCTGCAACCTCTTTCTTATCCAATCTAAGTTGTTCTAGTTGGGTCGAATAGATTTGTATCTGATCGTTATTAGCCTTTAGCTGTTCCGCCAAGGGATTTACTAACGTCACCGTATTAACTGTTTGAGTCCTTACCTTCTTGGGATTTCCTTTTTCATCTAACCCAACAACTTGCTCTTGAGCAGACACATTCGTACCTTTTATTACTGGTCGTTTTTGCAACTCCTCATTAAGTGCTATGGTTGCCTTACTCAGAGAGTCCATCTCTTGTGTAATACGCTGTATGTCGCAATCGTAGATAGCCAGCCGTTTTGTAATTGTTGTACTGATAACATCTTCCCTATGTTCCTGAATAGCCTGTTGTATATCATTGCGGAAAATAATCTGATCGAAAATACATGAGCCTAAAACAGCCATACATAATGCCAGCAGTACTCTCATAACGCTCATCAATCTGGCCTTGCCAACCGTCAAGATAATGACACGCTCAACACAAAGAACGATGAACATGAATGCAATCGAAACGCAGATTTTAAGTATACACGAATTAATGTTTACATACCGGTCTGCAAAACAGTAACCTATGGTACCCCACAATATCATCATAATACAGATGGCCGATAACAGTTTACGACACTGGCGATAACTGGCCTCGCCACACTCGTTCAGAATGTTCTTATCCCAACCAATAAGAAAACATCCTATATTTCTTAACGTCTTCATAAATCTTCAGTTATTATTTATTGTTGATAAAATTAACTGCATTTGCTGCTATTCCCTTAAGGAATCCACGGCGATACGACTCAATCATCGTCGTCATCTTCGGATCGTTTGCCTCCAGCTGCGATTGCATTTCCTGAATCTCTGCCAGATGCTCCTCGTAAGTTGCTCGTAGAACTTCCATATCTGCAGCTGCGGCAAGAGCCAAGGCTTTATGCGCATTCTCTATTTTCACATTGACCACCCTGATATCACTCTTATACTTCAGAATGATTCTCTTGAACAGCATCTCCAAATCGTTACGGATAATCCTTTCCTTTGCATCACGATAGGTAATGTCGCAGTTCACCAAAGCATCTTGGAATCCATCCTCTTCAAAGTTCTTGTGAATGAAGTTGAAAATTACATCTATGGGCATCCCTGTACCCCATGTGATTGTAATCAAATGTTTCTCATCTTCTTTCATGGGTTTCTCGTGAACGTCCTCTGCCGAGGCAGTTTGAGGGTCATTAATAACCATAGGAATTACATCACTGTTTGCAACTCTCTTACTTCCGAATAAATTTACTAGTTTCATAATTGTTCGTTTTTTATTTGTTACTAACTTCTTAATTCGTCTGCTGACAGGACTATATCCTCCAAAGTTTCTGTTCGGCGATTCCAATAGCGATATATCATATTCCTGTTGGTTGCTATGATACGCCGTACGCTACAACTATTTTTGTCAATCTGAGCCAAAATGGTTTTCTTTACTTCATTCATATCTATTTCGCCATATCTATGCCATCTGTCGTATATTTCGTAATTGCAGATGAAAGCATCCCTTGTAATTTCAGAACTGGTCCATGTCGTAATCTGGTCAACCTTTACAGGACATTTAAATGTCTGATATTTAGCCATTAGAGTTAAATACTCTTCATCATCAACAATTTCTTCTGTTTGGATGATCCTCAGTTCATCCTCAGTAAAATAGTCTGCAGGATCTTTAGCATCTATAGGGTCGTCAAATAGAAGCATTGAAAGAACCGTTGCCATAACCAAAACTCCAAAACCCATAATGGGTGACATTACAAATGCGAAGAACAGAATGAAACCAAACTTTCTTATCAGTCTCATGATGTGGGAAAAAACTCTTTTCATATCTTTTTTGCTTTAAAATGTTTGACAATCTTGTTTTCTTTGCCTTTTTATACTCAAAAATGGAAAAGGTAACTAAATATTAAAAAAAAAATTGTACTTTTGCAGAAAATTTGTTTTAGCATGAGATTCAGGGTATGCTTAATATGGGTGGCCTTGCTACTTTCCTCTGCTGCAGTTGCACAGCGGAAAAGGGCTTTTTTGGTAGGAATCTCCCATTACGACACTGCACTCACAGGCTATCAATGGAACAATATCAATGGTGTTGAAGACGTCAACCTCCTGAATCCTGTGTTACAGAAGCAAGGATTCTCTATTACAACACTATCAGACGGGCAAGCAACCTTTGATAATATTGTCCGTCAAATAACTCAGTTAACAAACAAAACCAAGAAGGGCGATGTTGTTTATCTTCATTTCTCAACTCATGGCCAGCCAGTAGAAGATCTGAATGGTGACGAAGAAGATGGTTGGGACGAGTCTATTGTGCCGATTGATGCTTACAAAATATACAAGAAAGGCATCTATGAGGGGCAAAAGCACCTAACTGACGACCTACTCAACAAATATGTCAAAAAACTCAGAGAAAAAATTGGCCCCACAGGCTTCCTCTATGTTGTCATCGATGCCTGTCATGCAGGCACATCGTCAAGAGCCAATGATGAAACCATTCGAGGCACTCATGTAGGTTTTACATATAATAATAAGGTATTCAAGCCATCGGCAAGCAAAAAATCGCATTATCGGATAGAGTATTCTCCCAGACTGTCCCACGTTTTGTTCATAGAAGCTTGTCGCCCAGACCAGGTAAATACCGAAATCAAGATAGGCAACAAGCGTTTTGGCCCTCTCTCGTATAACATCGCGCACACCCTCTCTGGCTTTACCCTTTCCACTAATGCCGACGAGTTCGTCAAGAAACTAAAGCATTCTTTGATAAAAACAAGTAAATGGCCGAATAACCAAAACCTTGTCACTGAAACAAGCTACTGATATGGCAAAAGTGATAACACTACAAAATACAGAACTGAATCATTTTATTATCGAAGAAAGGAATAAAGTGATGGCGTACCTGAGAAAGACGTTCTCGGTCTCAGACGATGATCTAAACGATATATATCAGGAGTCTTCCGTAGCCTTATTCACAAATATCCGTGACGGAAAACTATCAAATCTCACGAGTACACTTCCCACCTACTTCCTTCGTATCTGTATCAACCAGACATTGAAATTCATAGGCAAGCAGAAGAAGGTTGTTCCCTTGTTTGATGACAGCGGACTTACCAATAAGGATACCTTCCGCCCCGATAAGATAGACGAGCTATACAGGCTCTGCACCGAAGATGAAGAGGCAGAAAAAGTGTCTCGATCAGAAATAATAGTACAGAGCATTATCGAGTCCATGCCCGACACTTGCAAGAGCGTATTCAAAGGCTACTATTGGGATAATCTCACAACTACAACTATTGCCGATATGTATGGCTTTGCCAATGCAAACTCTGTCAAAACGCAGAAATATAAATGTCTACAGAAATTCCGCATTAAGTATAACGAACTAATGAACAAAATCTATGGATAAAAACAATGAGATATTGATGGATAGCATCGACGAGCGAATAGAGTCTTTCCTTCGTGGCGAAATGTCTTCAGAAGAAGAGGCAGCCTTCAAGCGAGAGATTCGTAAGAATCCTGAATTGCGCAACCGTGCTATGGCTATGACCTCGCTCATCAAGGGACTGCACGACCAAAATTCCTCCAAAGAAGCTAATATCATCAAAGAGAATACAGCTAAATCTAAAGTACGTCCTCTCCTCTGGTGGGCTTGCTCCGTTGCTGCCGTTTTCGCCATTTTCTTCGGAATCTACAAAGACCAGCGCTATCGCATGCTCGATGCAACCGTATCTCCATATTATACGGAATATGACATGAGCGACTTTTCCCGTGGCGACGTTGATTCCGCTACGGTAGCCCATTTGTATGGTCTTTTCACTCAGATACAAACAAACAGAAGCGTGTCAGAAATCATCAAAGAATTGGAACCCATCTACAAATCCCTTGATGAAAACTTCACCTACAACGCTTATGCCAATGACATCGCTTGGAACCTCGCTTTGGCATACGTAAAAGATGACCAAATAGAACAGGCCATTACTATCCTGCAGAAAATCAAAGCTGATAATCCTGATACACCTATTTACAATAAGGCAGACGAACTGATAAAGAAACTTCAAGACCTATAAGCGGGTAGTTAGGAGGGCAATCACAAGGTTGTCCTTCTTCTTCTTCGATTACCTTGTTCCTACATGCTGTATCAAAGGGAAAATAGATACAGCATGGAAGAATATATTGAGTTGATAGAGAAGTTCCTTAGGGGACAGATGAACAAGAAGGAAGAAAGTGCGTTCAAGACATCGTTGAAGACAGATGCCCGCTTACACTCATTTACTTTTATCGTGGCGTATCTGCTGAAAACGCAAAAATCTTGGTAAAAGTTTGGCTCTTCCAATTTTTAGTTGTACCTTTGCATTCGGAAACAGCTTCGGTTTCTGCTCCATACTCGAGTCTTGAACCAATGTTAGTAGCTTGATAACGCGGCGCACGGAGAACCGCATAGTATTAATTTAAAAGCTATTTATCATGACAGCAAGATGTTATTGTAACCATGACATGGTCGAGACCAACAGACATTATGAAATTGTTGAAGGTAGACCAGAGCTGCAGGTCGAATTGACATGCACAAATCCTGAGTGCGGCAACGTTTGGATTCGTAGATTCCCAACAGAGTAACCGCAGGTCATGCAGGTAATTCTGCCACTTGAAGACAGCCAGCATTTTCCAAAAATGCTGGCTGTCTGTTAATCCAACAGAATGAAACCTGCCCAATAATATGGAGTCTTACCTTCTGCCATCATTTGTTTCTGGGCTGACTTTAGTGATTGTTGCGGTGTGTTCCCGTTTAACAGCTCTTTGTAAAACATCCTCATTAGGTCATTAGTTTCTTTATCAGGTACTTTCCATAAGGACATCAGTACTGTTTTTGCTCCAGCCCTCTTCAGGCCTCGTTGAAGTCCAAATACACCATCTACATTATCGATGTCACCCAATCCTGTGTTACATGCGGATAGGACTATTAGTTTGTTGGCACTCAAATCAAGTCGAGA
>CACYEC010000077.1 GCA_902773225.1 uncultured Bacteroidales bacterium | reverse complement strand
CAAGGATTAAGACTCGCCACCTGCCTCTTTTCCACCCTCGCTGTCGGGCCGTCAGAGACCTACTTCCAGCACAACAAGGATTAAGACACAGCAGAGATGAAATCCGTCAGATTAGATGAGAACGTGTCAGAGACCTAATTGGCTTCGCCTTCAACCCTCACGCTCGGCATAGTTCAAGCGAGTTTGGCTCTGCCCTCGCTCAATCGGGTTGTCCCACTGAAACAAGGATTAACTACGAAAAAAGTCGAAATAAGCGAAAATAGTTTTGCTATCAGCAAAATGTTTGGTAACTTTGCTGATGAGTATGTATGAGTAAGTTTTCGTGTATTTCGTTAATTTTCGCATATTTCGTTAATTTTCGCATATTTCGTGATTTAGAGACCTACTTCCACTAAAATAAGGATTAAGACGATGGTAACGGATGAGGAGTGCGAGTCAACTGTTCGTCGTAAACCATTTTCCACTAAAACAAGGATTAAGACCAGCCCTTTTCGGCGGTCAGATCGTAGATGTGCTGCGTCAGAGACCTACTTCCACTAAAACAAGGATTAAGACTTTTCGTAGGTCATTGTACATCCATAATACCAGCTATGTCAGAGACCTAATTGGCTTCGCCTTCAACCCTCACGCTCGGCATAGTTCAAGCGAGCTTGGCTCTGCCCTCGCTTAGTCGGCTTGTCCCACTACAACAAGGATTAACTACGAAAAAAACGAAAACGAGGCGAAATAAGCGAAAAACAATAGCTTGTGCCCATCATCCGCACACCCAGAATGCCTTTAGGCGTTCCCTCATTTCCTCCTTCTCTCCTTAGACTAACAATCGAATAGTCCCCAGGCCGCGCTTGCGGCCAGTCCTCTAAGTCCTCTAAGTCCGTAGAGCTCTCACATCCGTGGCTACCGACACGGATGCAAATCGCTTCGCATCAAAATAACTTGCAAAAATCATCTGCCATACAGAAAATGAAGGAAAAAAGGATTAATTTTGTAAGTCTGATGATAGAGAGGAGCTATAGACTGCTTCTGATATCGGATAGGATAAGGATTCAATTATTCACTAATCATTACCAATCAAAATGAAAAAGACTGTTTTTATTTTTTCGATGGTGGCTTTGATGAGTTGCGGCGGCAATAACACCCCCACTAAACAGGAGAACGCCAATGCACCGGAGGACACGACGATTGTGTCTCTGGAAGCAGAGCCAGAGGCTGCAACGGTGACTGTATCCCAACAAGAGATTGACGCCAAAAAGGCATTCGTTGAGAAATTCTATGCCGACTGGGATGACTTGCTCGACTATGACTACGTAAAGAAATTCATCACGCCCAAAGCGCTTCAGCAATTGAAGGATGAATATGGGTATGACTGTGAGGGCGAATGTCTCGCTACATGGATCTTCTTTTACGAAGCTGGCGGTGATACAGGTGGAGAGATATCACGTACTGTAAAGGAACAAGACGGCAATCACTTCTTGGTGGAAAACAAGTACGATAACGAAGATTACAGTGTCGTGCTAACGGTCATCAAAGAAGGCGACGAGTACAAGATTGATGAGATTAACAGACCTTAAGTAGGCATTAGGCGTCAGGCTCAAAAAACTTGAACCTGACGCCTAAAACTATACGCTCCACTTTAGCAAAATAGGAAGTCCATGCTCCATGTTCCATGCTCAATGGTCAACGGTCAATGGAAATAATGCCGAGCGTGAGCAATTTATCATGTTTCAAAATGTTTCATTTTGTCATACCCATGAAACATTTTTGTATATGACATTGCATAAAAATACAAAAAAACACCTAAAATCACCCAAAAAACACGGATTTTTATACCTTTTCTGCATAAACCCCTTCGTTTTAACATTTGTTATGAAACATTTGACAACCCACCATTTCTGCAAAAAACATACCTTCCGCACACCCATAATGCCTCAGGCATTCCCTCCTTTATTCCTCATCTCCTTAGAATAAGAAAACAGCACCTTCCCCAGACCCGTGAACGAGTTATTGTACCATGTCGTTCCTTCGCTCTTCATAATACCGTAGATAGGGGATGGCTTCTTCATAGCCACTTGCCACGCTGAGACGTAGCCAACGCAGGGCCTCCTCTTGATTACGCTCCACACCTATGCCTGCAGCATAGAAATGTGCCATGTTGAACCTGGCTGCCCCCTTGCCTTGTCGGGCGGAACGGAGCATCAGAGAGAAGGCGTGGCTCTCGTTTTTGGGAACACCCTCACCGTCGAGATATGCCAAGCCCAGATTGAGTAGAGCATCCTGATGGGCAGAGGTCACGATTGCCTTTTTATAGTATTCCATAGCCTTTCTATAGTTCTTTTGTACGCCTTGACCATGATAGTACATGCTCCCAATCATGACAAGAGCATGCGCGTCGTTGAATGCTGCCGACATTTCGAACCAACGCAATGCTTCGGTGAAGTCTTGGTCTGTCACACCTTCAATCCCTACGAAATAAGTACTGGCGATATTGTTCATGAGAGTGGTCTTCCCCTCTTTGCTGTTTGGGTCGGTGGCTCCCTCTACTTCCGATATGGCGTCTTCAAACTCCTCGCGGCTATCAAAGGGACGAATCCCAAAGACCATGGTTTGGAACTCCATAAATGCATAGTACTCATTGAATGTCATGTTCTCTCCAAAGATGTCGCGCGAGCTGTATGTGTCGCCTAACTCTAAGTGGTCGGTGTATTCGGCGATTCTGTAGCGGATGCGCTCGTTCTCGGAGATGGACTCCAACGATGCGTCCCAGATGTCATCGGAGCCGGTCGGCCCACAGCCACCGTCCGCTTTCTTCACATAGATGTACTTGGGGTACTGGCCCAAAACGAAGAGGGTGACGGGGCAAAGCCAGATGTCGCGTTCGAAACCCTCAAGTCCTGTCACTTGATAGGTGCTGCCACCAGTCAGCGAGTGCTCCTTCTGAACAAGTTTGGCGTACCCAGGATGGTCTTCCTCTTTATTGGCAGGGATGACCTTGACACAGGCGTGGATGTCGTCGTCGGAGAGGAAGGCGCAAAGTTTGTCAGCGCCAGCCACCATCATTAGGTTGTGGTGGGAGAATGGCCAGCCAGGGAAATCAACATACCAGCATCCATCAGCCTCGTGGTTGAACTGCAGTTCGTACTCGTCCTTGCGTCCGAAAACACTCTTCGAAATCACTTGTGCTCCTTTGAGCAAATCTTTAATCGAATAATCCATAATTGTTGTTCTTTTAGTTAGACTTCGTCGTTTGACGGTGCAAAAGTACAACGACTATGATGCGATTAATAATTTCTGCAAGGCTTGCAAGGGTGTTTTTTCGTGATGATAAAAAGTTTTAAATGGAAGAGTGCCAATGTTCCAGGACATCATGTTTCATTACTTGCAGTTTTTGAAACAATTCATTGCTCACTTTCTGTTTTTTTTTCGTACTTTTGCATATTAGGTCAACTATACTGCACCCAAAACAAATCCGCTAACAAGAAAACAACCTGATATGAAGACTTTACACAACATGTTCATCTCTGCGGCTTTGCTGACAAGCGTCACTGCCGCACAGGCCCAGACGGGCAAGGAATGGGACGACCCTTCCATCACCAGCGTTAACAGAGAAACTGCACACACACTCGCCATACCCATGGCCAAGGAAGCTGATGTCAGACTCAACGACTTCTCTAAGTCGCCTTACTACCAGTCCCTCGACGGAACATGGAAGTTCTACTGGGTGAATGCACCCACCAAGGCCAGGGACGCCATGTGCGTAGCCGACTATAACGACGCTTCATGGACCGACATCGACGTGCCATCCAGTTGGCAGGTCTGGGGACTCCACCACAACAAGGCTTGGGACAAACCGCTATACTGCAACGTCGCCTATCCTTTCTCTTTCAACGAATCCACCTTCTCAGTGATGGCCGACAGACCGGGATGGTTCACCTACAACAGTAACATGCCCAACCCCGTTGGCACTTACCGTCGTAAGTTCAACATTCCATCTGACTGGAATGGACGGGATGTCTATGTCCGTTTCAATGGAGTGGGGCATGGATACTACCTCTGGGTCAACGGACAGCGTGTGGGATACTCTGAGGACTCCTACCTGCCATCCGAGTTCAATATCACACCGTATATCACTGAAGGCGAGAACACCATGGCATTGCAGGTCTATCGATTCACCAGCGGCTCCTTCCTCGAGTGCCAGGACTACTGGCGACTGACTGGCATACAGCGTCACTGCTTCCTTTGGGCTGCTCCCAAGAGCCAAATTCGCGACTACTTCTTCACCACCGACCTCGACAACGCCTATGTCAACGCTAAAGCCAACGTCAAGGTCACACTGACAGGTGCCGACAACGTGAAAGGGGGCACCGTGGAGGCGCGAATCGAGGACAACGGAACTGCCATCGCCAAGGCTACTGCCAATGTGGCCAACGAATTGAGTATCGACATGGACGTGACTGCACCACGACTCTGGAGTGCTGAGACGCCTAACCTCTACGACCTTGTGCTTGTCTTACGCAACGCAAAGGGCGAGGCTGTAGATATCCGTGGTGGCAAGGTCGGTTTCCGTGAGGTCGGCATTCGGGCCGACGGTGCGCTGATTATCAACGGTAAGCGAATGGTGTTCCATGGGGTCAACCGCCACGACTTCTCACCTGTCAATGGACGCGCCATCAGCGACGAGGAAATAGAGAACGACATCAAGACCATGAAGCGGTTGAACATCAACGCTGTGCGTACCTCACATTATCCCAACGATCCCATCTTCTACGACCTTTGCGACAAATACGGACTTTACGTGCTGGCCGAGGCTAACGTGGAGTGCCACGCCAACCAGCGTCTCTCTTCAGAGCCGAAGTTCCGCAACGCAATGGTGGAGCGTTCACAGAACCACGTGCGCTGGATGCGCAACCACGTCTGCATCTTCATCTGGTCATTCGGAAACGAGTGCGGTGGTGGCGACAACTTCAAGTATGTGGCACAGGGCATCAAGGCGCTCGACAAGACACGACTGACTCACTATGAGGGCAACAGCGACTACGCCGATGTCTCCAGCACCATGTACGGCAGTTACGAGACCATCAGCTGGATCGGTTCCTCAAGACAGGGACAGAGCGGGCAGAAACCACATATACAGTGCGAGAACAGCCACTCCATGGGAAACTCCATGGGCAATGTGCGCGATATGTTCGACCTCTACGAGAAATATCCGTGCCTCACTGGAGAGTTCATCTGGGACTTCAAGGACCAGGGACTGCTCACAAAGAGCAACACTGGAAAGGAGTACTGGGCATACGGTGGCGACTTCGGCGACAATCCCAACGACGGCAACTTCTGCATCAACGGACTGGTGCATCCCGACTGGTCGCTCACTGCAAAGTCCTACAACACGAAGAAAATATACCAACCCATCGATTTCAAACCCATCAAGAACAGTGCCTCGTCATTCCGTATCAAGAACAAGATGGCATTCCTGCCTACCACTGCCTATGACGTTCGCTACGAGGTGATGGATGAAGCCGGCAAGGTTCTCTCGAGTGGCAACATCACTCAGGAGGTGGCGGCTGGCGACAGCGTATTGGTCAGCCTCGACCTTTCTGCGGTGGATACGGTGCCTGCTGACCAAGAGGCTTTCGTGAGGTTTGTCGCCACACAGCGTGAGAACACCCCGTGGGCCGATGCTGGTTATGTGGTGGCTGAAGAAAAACTGCCTGTCAAGAAAGCGACGAAACCAATGTACGACCTTTCGCGCCTCGACTCCTTCGAATCCCTCTCTGTCAATGACAAGGGGACGACACTGGTCATCACTGGCAAACGTTTCGAGGCTGTGTTCAGCAAACTGCAAGGCACCCTCACAAGTTATACCTTCGACAAGGTGCAGATGATGTCAAAACCTTTGCTCCTCAATGCCTTCCGTCTGCCAACAGACAACGATGGACGCCAGAACAGCAGTTGGGACAACATGGGACTGCGCAAGTTGACGCCGAAAGGTACTGGATGCGAGGTTACTGAAGCCAAGGACGGAAAGACGGTCACACTGGAACTCAACACCACCTACACCGGACTGAACGGCACTACATTCGATGTCAACATGCAGTTTATCGTCTGCGCTGATGGAACCATCATGACCAACGCTTTCATAAGGCCTTCCAATACTGGGGCGGTGATTCCTAAACTCGGATTCCGACTCGAGATGCCTTCTGCTATGGAAAACTTCACGTGGTTCGGACGAGGACCTTGGGACAGTTACCGAGACCGTCAGGAGGCATGTCTGCCTGCTATCTATCAAAGCACTGTCACTGACCAGTACGAGGAATATATCCTCCCGCAGGAGCACGGTACTAAACAAGAGGTGAGATGGTTGTCGCTGACCAACGACAGCGGACAGGGACTGCTCTTCGTGGCACCCGACCAGATGGCTGCATCGGCTGTACATTTCCGTCCAGAGGACAACTACACCGACCGCAACAACCGCTCCAGACATACATACCAGTTCAAGAGTTGCGTCAACACCGTGGTGTCCCTCGATGCAGCCACACGAGGACTCGGTAACGCCAGTTGTGGACCTGATGTGCGCGACAAGTATGAGTTGCGCGCCGCCAACACGCCTTTCCGCTTCATCATCATTCCTCTCGCTTCCGAGGTGGATGCTAAGGCTGCCGCACGCGTGGATATACCGGTGTGCCAGCCTGTCAGTTGCGAGAGACAGAACAATGGAAGCATCAAGATGACCACATCCACAAAGGGTGCGACCATCTACTACAGTATCGATGGAGAGGAATACAAAACCTATACTTCTGCCTTCGCTCACAACGACGCTTGCACCATCAAGGCCTTCTGCGCAAAAGACGGGTTGATGGACAGCCCGACAATGAGTTACACTTTCGACCTGTATATCAACAAGTCGGCATGGAAACTGATTAGCGCAGACAGCCAGCATGGGGGCAATGAGGCACGACTCGCATTCGACAACAATCTCTCCACATTCTGGCACACCGAATGGGGGGGAACTGAGCCAAGATGTCCGCACACACTGATTGTGGATATGATTAAAATCTACAAAGTGACGGCCTTTACGTATATGAGCCGACAGGACGGAAACTCGAACGGTATGGTGAAGGAATACGAGGTATATCTCAGCACCGACGGCAAGAATTGGGGCAACCCTGTGGCTAAAGGGGAGTTCAAGAACACCACTGCCCTACAAGTGGCGAAGTTGACAAAACCCACTGCCGGGCGTTACATCAAGTTCGTAGCCAAGTCGGAAATCAACGGCAATGCCTGGACATCGGCTTCTGAAATCGGCATCCAGGCTGACGCTGACGTCACTGCCATCGACGACGTGCCTCAGGCTGAGGCACGGTCGTCGAGGATTTACGACTTGCAAGGGCATCAGTTGACTACCGTTCCACAAAAGGGTGTCTATATCCGAAACAACAAGAAATACCTTGTGAAATAAGGTGTGAAACGCCGACTTGGACAAAAACAGTAAAACTAAAGAATTTCATTCACACATAAAAACAATATACACATGAATACGAATAAATTGCTTATCGTTGCATTGGCAACTATGGTGATGACGGGGTGCGGAAACGACCGTCATGACGAAATCTTCGACTACAGTCCAGCAGTGGATTTGACTGAAGTGATACAGGCTCATGAATGGTACACCAACAACCAGGGGGAGGACAAAGACGAACTCTTGCAGACGAAGTTGCAGCCAGACCTGCCTGACCCAGAGGAGGCAACATGGTTGCTCAGCGACACTTCCTTTGTGCTGCATGTGCCACAGTATGCCCAGTCAACTCATCCTTTCCTCTGTTTTGCCGAGGACTTCTACAATAGCCTTGTGCTGGGGTGGAACCTTTGGAGCAATGAGGAAATCTGGTTCCACTCTGTGGTTGGCGATGAGATTTGTAGTCCACAGGATGTGGCTTCCAGTATCAATGGCATCAGCATTGACTTCATCCACGACGCCGATGTCAGGCAAGCTGCAAGTAGGTTCAAGAATTTCTTGGTTCACTACATGAACGACGACAGCGAAGCGAGGATGGACAACGACTCTCGTTTGCCATACGAGTCACTGGAGACATTTAACAATGCCATTGACAAAAAATTGTATAAGTTCTATCAGAATCCCGAACTCTTCTCCGACTCATTAGACAGTATCATGCGCTTGGTGACTGGACTGACCAAAGAGAAAGCAGTCAAGTATGCCGATGCGGAGGAAAATGACCGGCTGAAGGTGATGCTGAATGAACTCAATGCCTGCGAGAACTTCGACGAGCAATGCTCCCTCTGGTGCAACTGGACCAACAGCCTCAACTCCGTCGACGAGAACGTATGGATTCTCGCTGTGGGAAAAAAGTTGATGGACAGTGGACACTACAGCCCTTTGATTAACAAAATCTGGTTCATCTTCAGGGCTTTGTGCCAGTCGGAATACTTCGGAATGTCACGCACTTCCGTCATTCCCAGCGATTACTACAACACATACCGTCAGAAATGCTACAAGGCTTGTCTCAAACGCATCGAACAGCATCCCGACGACAAAGTCGCCATGGCGTGCGCACTCAGTATTGCAGGAAGAACAAACGTGATTCGTTTCGGAGAAAACTATTTCGGAAACGACGCCATGATTGAGGCCGTTATGCTCATGCCTGGCAGGTATGAGTACTTGAACGAAGGCGTGGATGGCGAAGAAGAGGGCTTGGATGAGGATTCTGACGAAACGATGGAGCAGATAGAGTAGGAGAGACTACATTGACAACTTTCTTACTAACCTTAAAATTTTCACAAAAATGAGGAGTATATTATATTTTTGCGGTCTGGCATTCATCTTGTTCCATGCTGGCCTGCTCAAAGCACAAGAGAATGATGAGAAACCGTTGCTGACACTGGCATGTATATCTGACATCCATACCGAAAGGTCGCTCATCGACTGTGAAAACCTCAGTGACATCGCTCTTCGAGGTTCGTTCATTCAGACACTCAGAAAAATCAAGCAAGAAGAGAACATCGACGTGATGATGTTAGGAGGCGACTGCACCAGCGATGCCACAATACCCGTGACCAACTGGAGACAGGTGAGAAAACTCATCGCCAACTACACACGCAGAGCCTTTCCTACCGATGACTCACGACCGGTTATCTACATCACTGGAAACCACGACTACGAAGTGGCTAATTGGGACAATATACCAAAACCTTACAACGCCGGCGACTACTACACCTTCCCCATGAAGGATGATATCGGCGTCCTTGGCGACAACGACGCTTTCTATGAGGATGCCGACAACGGGTCACTCGGCACCATGTCGCTCCTTGCTGCTTATCACTACGTGATTCATGGCTTCGACTTCGTGATTCTCAACTGCGGAAAGAACTTCTTCAAGAGCGCGTGGGACTACGTCTATTCAGAGGAGTCGGTGCAATGGGTGGCCGACAAATTGGCCGAAATCTATGCCGATAATCCCGACAAGACGGTGTTCTTCGCTCTGCATGTGCCCTTTGCCGATTCCAACAGCATACGTTCGCCGTCGAAGGGAATAGCCTCGTCGCCAGGGGAGAAACTGCTGAAACAGACCTTGAGCAAATATCCTAACCTGATTATGCTCTACGGACACGACCATGGCGAGGACAAGGCTTACACCAGAGAGAAGACTTCACAACGAGTCACAAGGTACAATACGGAGGGTAAGGTAATCGACACTTACGACGAAACACATGTGGACGGCGAAACACCTGAAGGTGTCACAGGGGATACTTCAGAGGACAAAAACTGGGTCGGATGCTTGAAAAACCAATCCAACAACCTGTATTTAGGATATAACTCCTATAACTTGGCTCCTGTGGAGACTCCTTTCAAACTAACCTTCAAGAAAACGGCAGAAAAGACCTTTACCGCCACTTTCGATGCCACCAACCCCTCGGGAACCACCACAAGTTCCATTCACGTGGGCTCCAACGGATATTTCTCAGGGGGAGACCCGTCTCAACTCTTCCTATATGAACTCGACAAGGAAGGAGACGGAACAAAAGCACACCGCATCAGTACCATTAAAGATGACGCTGTCTATATGCTTGTAGGGCAAAATGGTAGTAACTACTATGCGCTCTCCAACGCTTTGTACAACTCTGGCACTGCCCAGCGCATGCAACGCGTACAGGTATCGCTCTCAACCGACTTTGAGACGCTCACGCTCGCTGAGGCCAATAATGACCTGCTCTGGAATTTCGAACCTTACAACGATGATGCACAACCCCAAGCTACGTCCCATAAATGGTGCATGACCAGTTTCCTGACTGGAAAATACATGGGATTCAATGCTTTCAACCTCGCCACAGTGGATGACGAGAATGCTGTTACCATCGAACTGACCAACGCTACCACAAATGCATACGCTATCAAGGTGGAAGGCAACGGCTCGGAGTCGAACGGCAACTATATGATTTCCAGCTCGAGCGGGCGTTTCTCGGCTAATGTTGACAAATATCCCACCTATTTCTACCACGTGACCAGTATGGATGACAGCCAGATTGTGGCTCAGAAAGTGACTGAACCGACTGATGGAGAACTCTACCTCATCGTGGCTGAGAACGCAAAGGACCGATCCTTGCTCTATGCTGTGACCAACGAGGAATATGCAGTGGAGGGCAGTCACCGACTCATTGGTCTTAAAGTGACGGACTCCAACGGCACAATCACCATTACTGAAGCCAACGCCAATGCGGTCTGGAAAATGTCTGCATATAAGGAAAAAGAGGGCACCCCGAGTTTCTTCTCTGCCTTCATGGGTTCGATGCGCTATTACTACAACACCATTGATCCAGGTGATATGCCAGTGGAAACGCCCAACATCGTCCAGGCGCTGATGGTTTATGTCTATGCCGACCGCGTCGAACTACACATGAAGAACTACAACAAGTTCGGCACCATCAACGGCATCACGGTTAACCAATACCTCACTCCGTACATCTCCTACCGCAAAGTGGAAGTGCCTAACGACATCAAGTCTGTCGAGGTGAAAGACGCCTTGATTGAGTCGTACAACGTCTATGACATGAGCGGACGCCACGTCAGCCATCCTACTAAGGGCTTGTATATCGTCAACGGACAAAAGACCCTCGTGAAATAAAACTTTCCCACCCTTATGGAAATACGCAACTTTCTGACGCTTTCTGAGTCTATCGGCTGCGACACTCCATAAGGGTGGGAAACAAACTTCAATACCATAAAAAATGTAAACCACATGAGCAATCTCTGCTGATGTGGTTTTTTTAAAAAGTTTAACCCCTTAAATGATGAGCGGAAAACGAGACTCGAACTCGCGACCCCAACCTTGGCAAGGTTGTGCTCTACCAACTGAGCTATTTCCGCAATCATGTGCCCAGAACAGGACTCGAACCTGCACGCCTCTCGACATACGCACCTGAAACGTACGCGTCTACCATTCCGCCACCTGGGCTTTTGTCTTACTTGAAGAGCGGAAAACGAGACTCGAACTCGCGACCCCAACCTTGGCAAGGTTGTGCTCTACCAACTGAGCTATTTCCGCATTTCTGCAACGCTTTCTCTCAAACGCGAGTGCAAAGTTACACCTTTTATTTTTACTGACAAAGAATTTTTAGGAAAAAATTCAAAAAACTTTGGAACAATGGATTGAAAACAGCTCTGACTCCTCCGATTATTCCAATTCATCTGAATGCTCTGACTCCTCCGATTATTCTGATTCTTCCGATTTGATGAATTCTTCCGCTTTGGCAATGGATTCGAGTTTCCCGACATCAAGGAGTTGGAGGGTGGGACTGAATTCTGCGTAAATCGGAACACGGTCGCACACGGAAAGGTAGAAGTCGATGATGGAGAACTTGCCTTGCCACGAGTCCATCAATGGAAGGAGCGAAGGATTGAACACATGGATGCCAGAGAAGGCATAACGTTGGCAGGTCTCAACCTTCAGTCCTGGGTAGGGCGACTTCACTTCGCCAGTGTTGGTGTTGGTCCAGCCCACAAGCATGTTGTTGGCATCAAATAGCAGGTAGCGCGACGAGGTGCGTCCGTTGACCATCAGGGTGGCTGAAGGTGCCTGCAGATTGTCAGCAAATACCACCTCGCGATGTGTGGCTCTGTCAAGGAACTCTCCGAGGGAAAGGTTACTCAGTATATCGACATTGTGAATGAGGAAGGGCTCCCCATTCTGACTAAACAGTCTCGCCGCCTTTTTCACACCACCACCAGTTTCAAGCAACATGTCGGTCTCGTCGCTGATGCGGATGTCGATGCCGAAGTTGTCGTTGTCTCGCAGGAAATCCTTAATCATGCCGGCGAAATGGTGGACGTTGACTACGACCTCGTTGAAACCCTCTTCTCGCAGTTTCTCTATTAATATTTGGAGCAAAGGACGACCGCTAATGGATACCAGTGCCTTAGGACGGTTGTCGGTCAAGGGACGCAGGCGAGTGCCCAAACCTGCTGCGAATATCAGTGCTTTCATTGGTTGAAGTGTTGCTTTAATAAAATGTTGTAATTCTTTGGAATATATGAAGTTATTAATTGTGATTTATGAATTATTCTTATGCCGTGACGGCATGGTGTGATATCTTTATATCCCTGTTTCGAAAAACCGAAATTCTGGCTTTCCGGCATTTGGTTATTGGGCTTTCAGCACTTGGAAGATATGCTGTTCGCGGTGATTGACTCTGACCTCGATGCCGTATTTTCTATGGAGGTGCTCTGCCAGATGTTGGGCGGAATAGACACTGCGATGCTGACCGCCAGTGCAACCAAAGGAGAACATGAGATGAGTGAATCCGCGTTCCATGAAACGCTCTACATGGAAGTCTGCCAGACGATAGACGCTCTTGAGAAAATCGATGAGTTCACCGTCTTGTTCTAAGAAGTCGATGACGGGCTGGTCGAGTCCAGTGAGTTGTTTGTATTCCTGATAACGGCCTGGGTTGTGGGTGCTGCGACAGTCGAATATATAACCGCCACCATTGCCTGACGGGTCTTCGGGAAGACCTTTCTTGAAGGAGAAACTCATCACATCGATGACTAACGGTTCCTTGTCGGATTGCGTGTAGTTGACATCTTGTTCCAATAGTTCTGCAACGTGGTTGCCGAGGGGTTGTCGGTGCAAATCACTGTTGATGGAAGCCGTCTGTTCACATTCCTTCATGATGCGGAACACTTCGTCGGATTGAACGATGTTGCCTACGATGGCTTTCAGGTGGGGATAATTGTCGCACCAACCATCGGCGGTCAGTTGTTTCAGCGTGGAGATGGCCGAAGGGATATTGCGTATGAAGTATAATTTCTTTTCCCATAGCCCGCGGTAACCGTAGGCACCCAGCACTTGAAGCATGCGGAACATGACGAACTCCATCAGTTTGGATGTGAAGGTGCTGTCATCGATGGTGACGTAGGGCAACAAGGCTGTCTTGTAGGAGGCCACCAGACGCTGGCGAAGTGCGTCGGAGTAGTGTGCGGAGGCTTGCCACAGAAAAGAGGCCAAATCGTAGTAAATCGGACCCAAACGACCTCCCTGGAAGTCGATGAAGTAAGGCCTTGTGCCATCTCGGAGCATCACGTTGCGCGCTTGGAAGTCGCGGTAGAGAAAAGCTTGTGGCTCTGTATTGGAGAGTGACTGGGCAAGACGGTCGAAATCCGTTTGCAGTTTGAACTCATTGAACTCCACCCCGACGAGTTTCAGGAACATGTACTTGAAGTAGTTGAGGTCGAACATACAACTCTGAGCGTCCATCCGCTGGGAAGGAAACAAAACACTGGTGTCGAGACCCTTCACTCCCTCGAACTGCAATCGTGGCAGTTGGCGGATGGTAGCGTGGAGAAGCCGTTCTTCTTCTTCGTTGTAGTCGCCGTGGTTACTGCGCCCGTGACTGATGGCATCGAACAGCGACAGGTTGCCCAAATCCTCTTGGATATAAACCAGATTGGCCTCATCAACAGCCAGAACACGGGGGGTGGGTAGGTCGTGGCTGGCGAAGCATCTTGCGATTTCCACGAAGGCGCGGTTTTCTTCCTCGTTGGTTCCTTCCACGCCAATCAAAGTCTGGCCATCAGGTGCCGTGAGACGATAGTAGCGACGGTTGCTGCCAGCGGAACTCAACGGCTCGATGGACGGTTCTTGGCCAAAGGTGTTGCGGTAAAGGGTTATAAGTGATTGGGGCATATTGTGTCGTTGTCTATTACGCTTTTGAGGCAATGAATACTTGACCTTTACTTAAAAAACTAAGTAACAACTAAAAAACTATCAACTAAAAACTACTAACTCTACTCCTTTTGTCGCCAGATACCCATGATTTTCGACCTGACTGCCACAACATTGATGATGGAAACCACAACGAGCAGGGCGATACCTACGCAGAGTGCTATAATCATAGAAGGCCGTTGCATATTGGGGAAGAAAGACTCGAGCATATTGAGATACACCTTTCGGACGACAATCAGCAACACCCATGCCAGTGCGAACACGAGGACGTTGAGACCCACTGTGAGCAGTTGATAGGGCAGGGAGACCTTGCCTGGGGAGTAGCCCAGCAAGAGCAGGTTCTGCAGTTTGGTGGTGTTCTTCTGCACCAGCAGATAGACGCTGAGCATGAGGATGTAGAAGGAGAGAATGCTGATGAGGAGTCCAACGGACATGACGATGCCGATGATGATTTTCAGCACGTAGTTGGTCTTGCTGGCCTGCAGCTTTTCGGTGTCAGTCTCGTAGTTGTGGTCGCGGATGTATGCGGTGATGTCCTCGTCGGTGGGGTTATCAACCTCCATGATGATGCGCTGGGCGTCTTTCTGGTCTCCACTTGCGTAGGTTTTGTTGGCCCAAAGCATGAAGTCCTGTGGAACAAGGATGGTGTTGAGCCTTGAACTGAACCCTACGATTCGTCCGTCGAAGTTGTCCGCATGACCATTGCCGGCAATCTGAATCCGCAGTTTGATGGCACCGAGTATGCCCGCCGATAGTTTGGGCAGGCTTCGGCTCTGTGCGAATCCGAAGTTATAGAGGTCAAGATAGTTCTTGGGAAGCACAATGGGGATGGTGGTGTCGCCTTCCCTGTAACCCCATTGTTCCGACTTGACATCGACGAACTCATCTGGCACTGACTCGAAGAACATCTCGGTGGAGAATTTGGAGAATCCCTCAATATCGAAACTGGCCCTGACATTATAGTTGGAAGGGGTGAACATCCCCACACGCTTGGAGAAGTCCTGACGTTTGATGTCCTTGATCTCATCCTCGCTGAAAGCGCCAGACTTGCCAATGATACTGCCAAGTGTGCCGACCTTCTTGTTGAGGATCATGTAGTCCGACTTCATCAGGCTGTCCTCGCTGTCATAGACGGTCTGTATGTCGTTGTAGAACTGTACGCCCAGCAGGATGATGAGCATACCTACAAGGTTGGCGAAGAAAAATCCTGCAAACTGCGGTATGCTGATGTGCTGCCGCAGAAGTTTCCATACCAGTTTCATAGTTTGAATATCTGATTATAGTCGAGTTCGATATGTTTTCCGATACTTGTGGTGACCACCCCGGCACCTTGCCTTTTGGCTTCGTCGGTGAGCAGGTTGCCCATAATCGAAGCATTCGCGTCATCAAGGTGACTGATGGGCTCATCGACGAAGATGAAGTCGAAGGGCTGGCACAGAGTCCTGATGAGCGCCACTCGCTGTTGCTGTCCGAACGACATGAGTTGCAGGGGCGTGTCGGCCTTGTCGCTGATACCGAGCATGTCGAACCATTGCACGATGGTCTTTTTCTTCTGGTAACCCGTCAGTTTGTTCTTGATCAGTACGTTCTCCATCGCGGTGAGTTCGGGAAAGAGCCTCAGTTCTTGCCACAGAAGTGCAATGTGCTTACGACGTATCTTGGTCCAGTCTTTGCGGCGCAGTTGGGCTATGTTCTTGTCGTCGAAAAGTATCTCACCTCTGTAGTCGTTTCTGTAACCGAAGATGAAACTGCAGATGGACGACTTGCCTGTCCCAGAGTTGGCTTCTATCAGATAGAGTTTGCCTTTTTCAAGGGTGACGTCTTGGCGCCAGATGTCGCTGACGATGTCATCGCGGTTGAGGAAGACGTTGGGCAAAGTCGATTTCAGTCGGATTGTGTTCATTTTGTGCCTATGTACTAATGTCTTTGTGGTTATGTACTAATGTCTATGTGCCACTTTGCACTAATTGCTGTCTATTGCAGGAAACTATCTACCAGATTGTCTATGATGAATTTCAGCACGTTGACATCCTTGTTAGTCATTTGGACAGCCACTTCCATGTTCTCGGCCTCTGTCAATTTGAATGTGATGCCTTCGAAAGCTTGCGCAAGTGTAAAGTAGTAGGGGATGCCGGCTGTTTCTTGACTTGCGTTGGCCAGTTGCTGGAGGTTGATATAGACGAAGAGACGTGAGTCGCATATCTCGTCCTCCATATCCTTGAGCTTGCTTGCTCCTGTCCCTGATAGCGTGGATTGAACGAGTGAAGGCGTGGAGGTGATATAGAGCTCGTCTGGTCGTGTACCCCAATAGAAGGTCTGGTCGTCAGCAGTAAGTTTGTACATGTTGTCGCCGGAAGGTGTCATGCTCAGCCCTGACTCGCGCATGGATGAAATCCAGTAATCTACATCGTTGAGGAAGTCTTGGTTCTTGGTTTGGGCGGCCACAATGTATGGTATATCGAAAGTGCTTGAATTGATGTCGGGAATGGACGCCATGAGGTCGCCGTCGATGCTTTTGATCATCTTTTCGATGTCGATGGCGCGTTCAACCATGAAGAGTATTTGCTTCAGGTCATCATTCTTTTTCATCTCTTCGAGCAACCATTCACCATTGACTCCAGCACTGGACCAGAAAACAACATTTTCTTGGGATTTTTTAACGTATAATCCTTTTATTTTCTTTGTGTTTGCGTTGATTTGTTCAAGCAATGCTTTAAGTTTTTTGTTCTGAGTTGAAAGACCTGATTTCAATACCAATTTGCCATTGAGGAATTCGAGCGAAGCATTGACATCGACTTCGGAAAGGCGTACCTCTTGGGGAATAATTTGAGCATAGGCACCGAGAATGTTTTGTGGCAGTGCAGACAGGGATGTCGACATGGTGATGTCGCCTTCTGTCTTGATGAGTTTCTCTCCTTGGTCAGTGGAAATGTAACTGTCTTTCTTGTCCTGCTGGAGCATCTTGGTGATGGCGTCGTTTGGGTTGTAGAAACCGTCGGTTGGCATCATGACCAAAAGCGTCTGGGAGTTGAAGGCTGTAGGAAGTTCTCCGAAGAGTTTTGTCCAATAGATACCATCTTTTTCAGTGGGCTTCTCACTGACACCGTTTTTCGCCATCTTGGTCATGAATTCATTGACTTTGTCTTTGTCGGCCACCTTGGCCACCAGGCAGAAGGAATTGTCGGGGGTGGAGAATAGATAGACTTTGCTACGGAAGTCGATGCCTATTTTTTGGGGAGAGTCGAGGTAATCGGTCGCATCGTTCAGTTCCTCTTCAGAAACCGAACCGCCAAGGGCATTTTTGAGTTTGTCGGTCAGATTCATGTCGTCGATACCGCTTTTGTCAAAGAGGTTGGCGACATCGATACCGGTTACCAACTTTGCGTCGGCGGGTATGGCATTGAGGTAGTTGTCATTGCTTGATTTGAACAGGAAAACAGCCACAAGGATGCCTGCAATCAAGACTGTCAGCCCTAAAAGGACAGGTAAAATCTTCTTTTTCATGTTTTATGGGTTTTATGATGATTATATCTGTTATTTAGTTATGGTATATTATGGAGGTACAGGGTATGATGGGTTTGATGGGTTCAAGGAAATGATGGGGTTGTTGGTTTTGATGAAAAGATGGAATTTATCACTGGGGCCTTATTTCTTGAGAAGGTCGGGCCGGAGTCTTTGGGTGCGTTCAAGTGCCTGTTGAAGTTCCCAATCCTTGATTTTTGCCTCATGTCCGGAAAGGAGTATCTCTGGCACTTGCCATCCTTTGTAATCGGCGGGTCGGGTATAGACGGGTGCGGCGAGTAAATTGTCCTGAAAAGAGTCGGAGAGGGCGCTTTGTTCATCACCGATGGCTCCGGGGAGCACGCGAACGATGGCGTCGGTCATGCAAGCCGCGGCGAGTTCTCCTCCTGTAAGTACGAAGTCGCCGATGCTCACTTCTTTTGTGATGAGGTGTTCTCTGATGCGGTAATCAACGCCCTTGTAGTGTCCGCAGAGGATGATGATGTTCTTCTTCAGCGACAGGTCGTTGGCCATGGGTTGGTCGAACTGCTCACCGTCGGGGGTGGTGAAGATAATCTCGTCGTAGTCACGCTCTGCTTTCAATGCGGAAATGCAGTCATCGATAGGCTGGCATTTCATCACCATGCCGGCAAATCCACCGAAGGGGTAGTCATCAACCTTTCGGTGGCGGTCGGTGCTGTAGTCTCGGAGGTTGTGGATGTGTATTTCCGCAATGCCTTTCTTCTGTGCCCTTCCGATGATGCTTTCGTTCATGAATCCCTCGATAAGTTCCGGAATCACGGTCAGTATGTCGATTCTCACTTTTTTATGGGTTTTATAGGGTTGGTGGGTTCTATGGACTCTTTCGGTCTGATGAGTACAAAGGAGTCTTGGGTTTTATGGGTTTGTTAGGCTCTTCTTTTGGAAGGCGAAAAGTCGCTTTACCGAGTGCCGAATGCAAAGTTAATAAAAAAAACGTGGAATTGTTTCTTGGCAGAGTTATTTTAATTAGTTTGGGGCCGTTTTGTGACATTTTGGAGAAAAAAACAACGTTTTTGGCAGATTTGGTAGAAAAGGACAAAAGAAATTTTTTTAAGATGGTAAAAATGTCTAACTTTGCAGTTGTGAAAAAAATCTGGAGACAACGGCATCGTAACCTCTTTACATCGCCTATTCATCCTGTTGAAAGGGCTTTATTAAGTGGCGTTTTAGGTGTTTGTTGTTGTAATTGTGTGTATATCAATAAGTTCAACGGCTGTTTTTCAGACTTTGGATGAACCAAGAGTATGCACTGTAACGATTAGAAGCGGTTTTTATGAACGCTACCATTCTGAAATTCAGTAAATTCAAAATACTCAACAGATATATCGTCTGGGGATTCGACATGATTATCTCTTTGTCGTCTCTTCTGCTCAGTTTTCTGTTTATCAATTATCTGCTTAATGTGACCTTGGCCATAGGTCTGATATGGCAGTTGCTGCTCGTGGGAGCCATCGCCACTGGTGTATGGACTGTGATTTTCAGGGTTCATGATGGAGTGATTCGCCATACGACCACAGTTGAGATGTTCCGTATTGTCAAGGCTATGTTTTTCAAGTCTCTGACGTTGCTCCTTTTCTCATCCTTTGGCTTTTTCGGATTCTCGCAGATTTCGTTTCATGTCTATTCCATCATCATTGGCGATTTCTTCATCTCCGTGGTTCTACTTATCCTCTGGCGCATTATGGTCCAGAGTTTTTACCACTATGTGCTACAACACACAGAGAAGGCGGTGCTCAACACTCTTGTATATGGCACTGGCGAGGACTCCTTGAAGATAGCAAGTTTCCTGAGGGGAGTGAATGGCAAATATCGTATGCTTGGTTTCATCAGTCGTCACCCAAAGCGCAACCGTTACCGCATTTACGATACTCCCATCTATTATGGTGCCGACATCGAGAGCATCGACAAGTTGGTCCGTAGTCTGAGCATCGACTGCATGATGTTCGCCAACAGCGATGACCTGAAGAAGAACGACGACTTGTTGAACTATGGCTTGGAAAACAAGTTGAGTATGCGCATTGTGCCTGCCTCAGAAATGACTGGCGAGCACACAGAGTTTCAGTTGCGTTCCATACAAATTGAGGACCTTTTGGGACGTGATGAAATCAAAATAGACCTTGATGAAATCCACCGTGTTCTTCATGACAAGATTGTGATGGTCACTGGTGCCGCAGGAAGTATTGGCAGTGAGTTGTGCCGTCAGTTGATTCACTTCGACATCAAGCAGTTGGTGGTGGTGGATTTCTCGGAAACTGGCGTTTACAATATCGACATGGAACTTCGTTGCGACCTGAATGCGAAGAATGTCTTTTCTGTCATCGCAGATGTCCGCAACCGAGAACGTGTGGAGACGGTGATTAAGCGTACCCATCCCAACATCATCTTCCACGCTGCGGCCTACAAGCATGTACCTTTGATGGAGAGTTATCCTTGCGAGGCGGTCATTGACAACGTGCTGGGCACGAAGAATGTGGCCGACATGGCATTGAAGTATCATGTGGATAAGTTTGTGATGATCTCGACCGACAAGGCCGTGAAGCCGAGCAATGTCATGGGAGCCACCAAACGTGTGGCCGAAACCTACGTCCAAAGTTTAGGAAAGGCGGAGCAAGATGGCAAAGTGGAAGGTAAAACCGCTTTTGTCACCACCCGTTTCGGCAATGTCCTGGGCAGTAATGGCAGTGTGATTCCTCTCTTCCGAAAGCAGATAGAGAAGGGGGGACCTGTCACGGTCACCCATCAGGACATCATCCGTTATTTCATGTCTATTCCTGAGGCATGCCGTCTTGTGCTGGAGGCTGTGTACCTTGGCACTGGCAACGACCTATTCATTTTTGATATGGGGGAACCGGTGAAAATCGACTACCTTGCACGAAAGATGATTGAACTCAGCGGTCTGAGACCAGATATTGACATTAAGATTGTCTATACTGGTCTCCGTCCAGGCGAGAAACTCTACGAGGAATTGTTGTATCAGAAAGAAAACACGCTTCCCACTAACCATAGTAAGATTTTCCATGCCAAGAGTATTAATTATGAGTATGATAAAGTGTCCGAGTTGGTTGACAGACTTATCAGCACTGCTATGGACTTCGACAAAGTGGAGACAGTGAAAATCATTAAGGCCATCGTTCCCGACTATAAAAGCCAGAACTCAGTCTATGAGAAACTCGACGGCCCTAAAGAATCTGAAACTAAAAACAAACAAAATAAATGAAAAAGACTATTTTACTGACCTTTTTCCTGTTGCTTGGCTCTATGTCTTTATTCGCACAGGATGGAGATAATCAGCTTGCAGACCCCAACGACCGATTGGTCACAATTAAATCAAGATTCACCGACAATTTTTTTGTTGAATTGCATGCAGGAAGTTATCTTTCCTGGGGTACCAACCTCAGATTTGCTGCTTTCTTCCGTCGCTTCAATCCTGGTGGCGGTGTAGCGGTAGGTAAGTGGCTCAATCCGTATGTTGCTCCAAGGCTTCAGTTCATGTATGGTCAGAACAAAGCACAGTTGCTGGGCCCCAAGCGCAGTTATGGCTTTAAATCTGTGGCAGGCACTGGTGATGCTGTACTCAGTCTTTCCAACATCTTTTTCCGCTATAATCCTAAGAGATGGATTGATGTACAGGGTATTCTCGGTGTGGGTGCGGAATATACCTTCGGTTTCGATGACTATGCTTGGAATGTAAGTCAATTTTATTACAACAACAGCAATAAACTACATCTCTCTATTCACACAGGTCTCGGTCTGAAATTCAGGGTTAGCCAGGCTGTGGACCTTGGTATGGAAGGCGTTGTGACATTCTCTGGCAATACCTTCGACGGTGGTTACCGTGGAAGTGGTTATGATGGTCACGTCAACATCATGGCCACCTTGGGCTATCGATTCCGCAACAGCACTGGAAGCCATCTGATGACTTTCAAAGGTCGCAGGTATATGACTTCTTATCACCACAAGCGTCCCAAGATCAGGAAAATCGAGAGTGAGTATATTTCGATAGTCGCTACTGACGATAGAAACAGAATCCAATCCTACGCATATTTCGCACCCGATTCGGCTTCGCTTGATTATGAAGCCAGTAAGGTTGTGGATGAAGCCGTGAACCAGTATCGCGCCCACAACAGCAGCGTGAAGATTTACTTGACTGTGAAAGATGCCGTTCCATCCAATTTGTCCTTGTTCCTTTTGCGCGCCGGTGCTATCAGGGATAAAATGATGAAAGAATACGTCGTTCCTGCTGGTAGTATCTTAATTGAGAGGAATCCCGAAGTGGTGATGACGCTTGATCCTGAGAAGGTGGCTGTGGTGGTTTATATCGATGATAAACCCGGTTCGGTCAGAGTATCAACAACAGGCGTATCCGCTACAGATGTAAGGCCTGCAGTGCAGACTCGTCAGGTTTTATTGGAACAGCCAATCGACAAAAAGACAGCCAAAGCGGAGAAGAAATTGAATGAGCAAAAAGAGAAAGCCGAGAAGAAGTCTCGCAAAGAGGCTGAGAAGGCTGAGAAGAAATCTTATAAAAATGCGGTGAAAGCCCAGAAGAAATCTCTGAAAGAACAGGTACGTCAGGCTAAAAAACAAAAAAAGAACAAATAAATGGCACGTGTTTGGTTGTCGCTTGCCCATATGGGTGGAGCGGAGCGTGATTTTGTGAAAGAGGCTTTCGACACCAATTGGGTGGTGCCTCTTGGTCCAAATGTCAATGGATTTGAGAACGACCTTGAGCAGTGGCTTAACCAAAAGAGCGACCATGAGAACCATGTGGTGGCCTTGAGCGCTGGCACTGCGGCCATTCATTTGGGGTTAGTCATGCTGGGCGTAGGGAAGGGTGATGAAGTGATTTGCCAGAGTTTCACTTTTGCCGCTTCTGCCAATCCCATCACCTACCAGGGTGCTACACCTGTGTTTGTCGATAGTGAGACAGACACATGGAACATGGATCCTGGGTTACTGGAAGAAGCCATTCACGACCGCATCAACAAGACAGGAAAGAAACCTAAGGCAATTATACCTGTCTATCTCTATGGCAATCCAGCCAAAATCGGTCAGATTATGGCTGTGGCGAGTAAGTACGACATACCCGTCCTCGAGGATTCTGCCGAGGCTATGGGCTCGACCTACGATGGATTCCATTGTGGCACTTTCGGCCGTTTCGGCGTGATGTCGTTCAACGGCAACAAGATGATTACCACAAGTGGTGGAGGTGCGTTGATATGCCGAAGCAAGGAAGATGCCGACAGAGTGAAGTTCTACGCCACACAGGCTCGTGAGAACTTCCCTTATTACCAACATGAGCGCATAGGATACAACTACCGCTTGAGCAATGTTAGCGCTGGAATAGGACGAGGCCAGATGCAGGTTGTTGACCAGCATTTGGCCAGACGCATAGAGATACACCACATGTACGCCTCCATGCTCTCTGGTGTGGAAGGCATCAGCGTGATGGAACCAAAGGCTGACAGACCTATCGGCCCCAATTACTGGCTCAGTTGCATCTGCGTGGATGCAGAAAGACTGGGAGGCAAGGATTATCGTACTTTGGCGAACTTGTTGGCCAGTCATGACATCGAGAGCCGTCCGCTCTGGAAACCCATGCACTTGCAACCTGTATTCTCTCAGGCACCAGCATATATCAACGGTGTGTCGGAGCGGATGTTTAATTGCGGTCTTTGCCTTCCGTCAGGTCCGATGGTTTCCAACGACGACGTGGAGCGAATTGTTGACATCATTAAGGGCTTTGTCATTGAGCGTTGACCATTGGCATCGCCTAAAATGCTCATGCTCGACATAGTTTGAACATCTTCAACTCTGCCCTCGTTTAATTGCATTTTAGATTATCGACCATACATGTTGGATGAGGTCAAACTGAAGTCGCTGTTTCTGCAACTGTTGCGTTCAGCGATGTGGAAGATTGAGTCCGACACGAGTTTGTTGCCGATTTCTGACCCTGAGTGGCAATGGATTTATACCACCGCTATGAGGCATACCATGCAGTCGGTTGTCTTCGATGCCATCACCTCTCTTCCTGAGCCCTTACGGCCCAAAGGGCGTTTGATGACAATATGGTCGGAGAGTGTTGCTCGGCAGGAGAAAGCATACCTCGGGCAGTTGCGGACTGTCAATTATCTCTACGGGCGGTTCCAGGCTTCAGACATCACGCCTGTGGTGCTGAAAGGTTTGGTCTTATCGTCGTGCTATCCATATCCACAACACCGTTTCTCAGGTGACATTGACTTGTTCTACGGTTCTGTGGATCGCAAGCGTGAGGCTGATGACGTTATCGAGGGGTGGGGGATTCACATCCAGCGTTTACTCAATGAAGAGTCAATCTTCATGCTCGGTAACGTGGTGGTGGAGAATCACGGGCACTTATTCTTAAGTTATAACCCGTTGGTCCGGACATCGGCAAAAAAACGATTGCTTGACGTTCTATCATCGAGAGATGCATATTGTCAGGTCGATATACAAGGCTCTGACATTACGACGCTCAATCCCACTTTGGCATTGCTTCAGTTGGTTAGCCACAGTTACAAGCATGTCATCAATAGTGGTATTGGCTTACGGCAGATGGCTGACATTGCGCTCTTCCTGAGTAAAGAGCGTGACCGTATTCAGCGTGATGAGTTCTCACGTTGGGCATCAGACTGGAAGATGATAGGGTGGACACGTTGTCTGATGACAGCGCTCATTCACTACTTAGGTATGCCAGACGAATTCTCCCCAGTGGAGTCTGGCAGTATGAAAGATGCCGACACGCTAATGGAGGAGATTTGGCAGACTGCCAATTTTGGTCAGGGTGATATCCGTTTCTCAGGTACAACCAATTCCTCCACTCGAAAGGATACGTTCAGACGGCTGTTGCACAATTACCGTCTTTTTGCACGCCATTCATACGGCGAGGCCACAGGGGCTCTCCTCCTGTTGATTTACAACAGAATAAAAGAAAGCATGCATTCCAACAAAAGCAGTTGCTGAGTTTATAGGTTTAGAAAATAAAAAATAACTATAGTAAATATGAAAACAATTGTAAAATTAAGTTGTTTGTTTGTCATCGTTATGATGACATCATGTGTGAAACGAGGTGATTACATCTATCTCCAGGATATGGACGATAAACTGGAATACCCCGTAGTCCAGAAGTATGAGACCGTGATTCAGCGCGATGACAAACTGAGCATCAAGGTGGGTTGCAAGAGTCCTGAACTCGCTCTCGCTTTCAACATTTTCGGTGAGAGTGGCTATTCTGTAAGTAGTGATGGATCCATATCTGCCAACAATACAAATATGTCTGCAGATTCACGTGTCAGTGGCTACACTGTTGGAGTGGATGGCAATATCACATTCCCTATGTTGGGTGTTCTTCATGTGGAGGGGTTGACACGCAAGCAGTTGGTAGATCTGATTACCCAGAAGATTGTGGATTTGGAGTTGCTGAAAGATCCTATCGTTATTGTGGAGTTCTTGAATCTCAAGATTTCGGTGTTAGGTGAGGTGGGACGTATCGGTACCATCAGTCTTCAGGGCGACCGTTTCACATTGCTTGATGCCATCGCCGCTTGTGGCGACCTTACAAATAATGCCCGTCTCGACCGTATTGGCGTAATTCGTGAGTATGGAGACAGCCGTCGTATTTACTGGAACGATATTCGTTCCAAGGACATATTCCTCTCGCCAACCTTCTACTTGCAGCAGAACGACATTATTTATGTGGAGCCCACAGGTAAGAAAGTTACACAGGAAAACCGTAACAACCTCTTCATGATTCAGTCGCTCTTTGGTTTCGTCACTTCCACACTCTCTCTGATTCTGCTTTTCAACAAACTGTAGCGTCTGAATTCATTTTTCCTGTCATTTACTCAAGGATTGGACTTTGGTTTCATCACAGGTTATAGTTTCGATTTATTTTTCAAAAGTTAAAGTCATAATATGGTAAAAATTACAGATAATCAGGATTTGGCACCGGAAAAAACCACCGTCAGCAAAGGATTGAATCTCAATCCTATCGACATCGTCAAATATTTGCTGGTCAACTGGTTTTGGTATGTCATCTCTTTTGCAATCTTCTTTGGTTATACCTGGTATAAGTATTCTACCACACCCTATTCTTATTCTTGCCGTGGATCGGTGATTTTCAAGAACTTAGGTGTGGTGGCAGGCATGGACCGTTTCCGTAATTACACACCTACCGTCAATGTGTCCAATGAAATACTTCAGTTCAAGTCCACTAAACTGATGCACGATGCGGTAGTAGCGCTTCATGCTGAGGTGAGTTACACCGTGATGGACTACATGCGTGTTAAAGAATTATATTCGCAAGCACCCGTGAAAATCACCTTCCACGATGTGGATGAGAGTATGGTGCTGAGCTTGAAGGTGACTCCTCTATCGAAGACCCAGGTGAAATTGTCGGACTTTTCCATGGGCAAAAGTCCTGACCTTATCGCGAATTTGGGTACTACAGTGAAAACACCATTAGGTATTATCACGATTACTCCCACATTGTATTATTCTTCTGATTGGTTCAACACTCCGGTTACGGTAACGAAGAAGAATGTTAACTCGTTCGTCAGTGAGATTTCACCTAAACTGGTCATCACGCAGGCTGAGATTGCCGACCCTCGTGGTTCTCTGATGGGTACATCTATCGTATCTTCCTCCATTCTCAACATGACACTCACTGACTTCTCTCCTGTCAGAGCAGAAGACATACTTAATATGCTGATTACTTTCTACAACGAGCAGACAATCAGGGACAAGAATATGGCCGCTGTGACCACATCCAACTTCATTAACGAACGTTTGGCGATTATTACCAAAGAGTTGAGCAATGTGGAGAGCGAAATAGAGCAGTACAAGGTCGCGAATAATCTTGTGGATGTCAATTCCGAGGCGGGTACTGCTCTGTCGGAGCGCAATGCCTATACCAACCAAACCAAGGATCTTCTTGTTCAGGCTCAACAGGTCAATGCCATGCGTGATTACCTGGCCGACCCATCCAAGGACATGGAACTCATACCCACAAACACAGGCATTGGCGATGGTATGGTGGAGTCCCAGATTGCACAGTATAACAATGCCAAGATGCGTCGAGACAAACTCTTGGAGGAAAGTAGCGACAAGAACCCCGTGGTTCAGGAGTTGAACAAGTCACTCCAAGCCATGAAACAAGGTATTATCCGCGCTGTAGATAATAAGAACAACAACCTCAACGTACAAATAAGCAACATTCAAGGACGTGCGGGTGAAGCCCGTTCACGCGTGTCGAGTGTACCGAGAAAGCAACGTGAGATGCTCGACATCGAACGTCAACAGCACATCAAACAAGAGTTATACCTTTACTTGCTTAACAAACGCGAGGAGAACGAGTTGGCTCAGGCCTCTACACAATCCGATGCACGTATTGTGGAACCTGCCCGAGGAAGTGATGTTCCCGTTTCTCCCATCTTGAGCAAGGACTTGGGTAAGAGTGCTATGTATGCTTTCATGATACCGACAGCTTGCTTGCTCTTCTTTATGTTCTTCGACACCCGTATTAAGGACCGTAAGGACATTGAGGACCTTACCACCGTGCCTTTCCTCGGTGAGATACCTAATGACAAGAAAAAGGCAAAACTCAACAAATTGGGTGTGAAGAGCAAAGAGAACATCATCTCCGTAAAGGCGCAGGGACGAGACCTTATTTCCGAGGCTTTCCGTATTATACGTACCAACATGGATTTCATGCGTGTCAACAGCAAGGACATGAAGGTCATCACTTTCAGTTCGTTTGGTGCATCATCAGGTAAGACTTACATCTCAAGCAACCTTGCCGCCACGTTTGCCCAGACCCACAAGAAAGTGGTGCTGGTGGACCTCGACATCCGTAAGGGAACATTGACCTCTGCACTGAGAGGTCGTAAGGCATTAGGTGTGACAACCTACCTGACAGGCCATGCTACAATCGACGAGATTATCCAGAAAGACGCGCTATGTGAAAACCTTGACGTAATTACGGCTGGTTCTGTTGCTCCTAACCCAGCGGAGTTGCTGTTGAGCGACGGGCTTGACAAGTTGATCAATGAGTTGAGAAATAGATACGACTATGTCTTCCTCGACAATGTGCCTTACGGTCTGGTAGCTGACGCTGCCATCACCAACCGCGTGGCTGACTTGACCATCTTCGTGATTCGTGTGGGCCGTCTCGACCGTCGTATGATGCCAGAGATTGAGAAAATATACAAAAGTGGCAAATTGAACAACATGTGTTTGATTCTCAATGGTTCCGTTATCCGTCAGTTGGGTTACAGTTATGGCTACGGTTATGGCTATGGTTATGGTTACGGCTATGGTTATGGCTATGGTTACGGCTATGGTTACGGCAGTGGTTATGGTGAGGAAAAGAAGTCAATTTGGCAACGTCTTTTCGGCTCGAAGAAGAAAGACGAGCATCATCATCACCACCACCATCATCACAGCGATGACAGTGAGGTGAGCACATCGGCTTCAGACGATGACACTGCACTTGACAATAGCGCATCAACCACGGACAACGCATAACACATGTTTGGATTCAAGAGAAAATATAAACTTTTAGAGTCAGGAATACTGAAGGATGCGACAGACATCCATTGCCATGTACTACCTGGCGTAGATGACGGGTCGCCTGACATTGAAACCAGTTTGCAGTTACTGGAATTCATGTCGGAGCAGATTGGTTTTAGCAATGTGTGGCTTACACCACATGTCATGCGTGACTTGCACAACACAGCAGAGAAACTCTCTGCTGTGTTTTCCACATTAAAAGAGGCATATACAGGGGGCGTGAAACTCCACCTTTCCTCTGAGTACATGATGGACGAGGGCTTCAAGGAGCGTCTGACGACCGACCCCTTGCGTCTTGGCACCGAACACCTTCTTGTAGAAACATCGTATATGAACCCGCCTGTAGGGCTCGACGAAATTCTGATGAGCGTCTGGGAGGCGGGTTTTCGCCCTCTTATCGCTCATCCTGAGCGTTACATGTACATGGGCAAGCGTGATTACGAACACTTGAAGGAGTATGGCTTTGATCTCCAGTTGAACATCATGTCTCTTACGGGTTATTATGGTCCACGTCCCAAGGCTGTGGCATTCAAGTTATTGGAAAGTGGCATGTACGATTATGTAGGCAGCGATCTCCATCACCTTGATGTCTATAAACCCATGATGGAAAAGATGAAACTGACCAAGAAACATCTCGATGCCATCGATGAACTTGTCGCGAACAACTCTTACATCTAAGTTGTTGTCGGCATTCCTGTTGTGCTTTTCTTTGTTGCTTACAGCCATTCCTTGGCTCGGCGGAAAATGGAGTGCGAACTTGGAATTGCTTGCCCTTGGTGGCTTCTATGTCATAGTGGCCGATTTGTTGATGTTGCTGTGGCATGCTGTGCTTAGGAAGCGTCTGCTCATCATTATTGATGCCATCGCCCTCCTGCTGGCATTGTGTCCTCTTGTTGCTCATTATCCCCTTGGAACAAACAAGGGAAGGGATGGCCTGAATTCTGAACTTACTGTGGTGTCATGGAACGTCGGTAATTTCAGCCTCGACCTCCATTGTCTTGATGAACTGGCCTACGTCATGCAAACCGTCGTTCCCGACATCATCTGCATTCAGGAACGTCCGCATCAGAATCTAATGTCGAAAGAGGTCATTGTATCACACTTCCCCGACTATCCCTATGTCGCCTGTAATGATAGGGAAGACGAGGTGCTGAACCTGATGGTGCTTTCGAAGTATCCACTGACAAATGTCAAGAACGCGTATTTCCCGAAGTCTTATAACAAGTACTTATCGGTGGATGTGGATGTTGACGGCAAGAAACTCCGTCTCTACAATGTGCATTCGCAAACGACCAGTGTCTCTGATAATGCGTCCTCTTCCTTTATTGATAAGTTGAAGTTGGTCATCTACAATGCTGAGATACGCAATCAACAGGCTGATCAAATTTACAACGATATCGAGAATGAGAAAGATAACTCTGTGATTGTCTGCGGAGATTTCAATTCACCTCTTTTCTCATACTCCTGTCAGACCGTTGCTCGGGGCATGAGCGATGCGGCATGGCAAAGTCCCTTGCTTCTTGCTGTTTCATCATTTTTGAAAGCGCCTTTTTTGCCGAAGATTGACCATATTTTTTACAAAGGTGCAGTAATGTGCGATGGCTATAGTCTATCTGAGGGTGGATGGACTGATCATAAGATGCAGAAGGGGCATTTCTTGCTTTAACATTCATCAGTATTGTTTATTCTCCAAGTTATATATACGGTAGTCATGCCGTCTCACTCGCTGAATGAAAAAGGTTCTGTTCGTCATTGACTCACTGAATTGCGGTGGTGCGGAAAGAAGCCTTCTTTCCCTACTCAACACTCTTGACACCAAGAAATATGAGAAGCACCTCTGGATACTCCATCCCGGGGGGGTGCTCGATAAAGTGGTACCAAGCGATGTGACGATAGTGCAATCGCCTTTGTATAGCAAGATCCACCAATGGATCATGCGTTTATGCCAAGGCTTGTTCTCTTTCCGTTTAAGGCAGAACGGCAAGAAAACACATCAATCTCACCCTGCGGAGTTGTATTGGAAATCGTTTGGTTTTTTCACCAAAGGTCTTGAGGACTCTTATGATGTTGCCGTGGCCTATCAGCAGGGTACTCCCACTTATCTTGTTGCTACGAAAATCCATGCTGACATCAAAGTGGGGTGGATCAATACAGATATCATGTCGGCTGGCTACGACATTCGTTACAACGCTCCTTTCTACGAAAAGATGAGTTACATCTCGTGCGTTTCGGATATGCTGGAGGAAAAGGTGAAAGGCTATATGCCACAGTTTGCCAGCAAGATTCGTTGTGTATATGATATAGTCAGTCCAGAGATGGTGAGGAAGATGTCGTCCGAGGTCGTACCAGAACTCAAAGACTTACCTTCTGGACGGATTGTCTTGACGACTGTTGCACGTATGGCATACTTGAAAAACTATCCTTTGGCAGTCCAGACCGCTTCGTTGCTTCGTGAACGTGGGGTGGACTTTATTTGGTTTTTTGTCGGCCAAGGTTCAATGTTAGGCTCGATTCGGCAGATGATTGTTGAGAACAACCTTGAGGATCGTGTCCGTGCATTAGGATTGAGACTCAATCCCTATCCTTATATCAATGGTTGCGACATCTATGTCCAGACTTCATTACATGAGGGTTTTGGACTGACTATTTCAGAGGCGAAGATGCTTTGTAAGCCCATCGTCAGCACCGACTTTGATGTGGTCTATAACCAGTTGGAAGACGGGGTAAACGGACTGATAACAAAGAAAACACCAGAATCGCTTGCCGATGCCATCTGCAGATTGGTTGAAGACAAGAACCTGCGCCAACAGTTTTCTACCGTGTTGAAAAACAGTGTCGCTGATAACGCTGACACTGAAATTAGGAAAGTCGAGGAACTTTTCGGTCTATGAGTTCACTGGATATCAAGATAATCACCTGCCACGATGTGTATAATTTCGGCGCATCCCTTCAGGTGTATGCCCTTCAAACTTATCTTGAACGGTTAGGCCATCTTGTGCAGATAGTGGATTACAAGCCTCATTACCAGCCTCCACGCCACCAGAAGTTGTTTGTGATGGAGAAAGGGAATAACCGTCTGATGAACTTTGCCAAGATGCTTTATCGCTTGCCACAGCGCATAAGGCATCTGGAAAGAAACCGCATGTTCCGTCAGTTCACCGCTTCACGATTGCATCTCACTCCAGAGTGTTACGACAAACCCAAACTGATGTCTTCCCATCTCGATGCCGATGTGTTCATTGCTGGCAGTGACCAGATTTGGAACAGCATGTTTCTCGCTGGCCGAGACAGCATTTTCTATCTGGATTTCGTGAAGTCCAAAGCGAGGAAAGTGGCTTATGCACCCAGTATCTCTGTCAATCAAATCGAGCCTCGTTGGGAATCCATCTACCAAAAGTATCTGCCCACTTTCGATTTCGTGTCTGTTAGGGAGAAAAGTTCACTTCCTTTCCTTAAGAAAATGGGGCGAGGGGATGCTGAGGTCGTTTGTGACCCTGTGTTGCTTTTCAATCAGCAAGAATGGGACACTCTTATCCCATGTCGTTCATTGGTGAAGGTGCCATACTTGCTGGTCTATGATTTTGATGGTAACAAACAGATATCTTCCATCGCCAGAGCCATATCAAAAGCAGAGGGATTGAGGATTATCAACATCAGTATTGACACCCTGGGCGGTTTGGGAACTAAACTAAGAGGAATAGGCCCAGAGGAGTTTCTGTCACTGGTTCGTGGTGCGAGTTTCATCGTCTCTTCTTCCTATCACGCTACGGTTTTCTCATTGCTTTATCATAAACGTTTTTGTGTGGTGAGACGTCAACTCGGCATCAACCTTAGGTTGGAAGACCTTGTTGATGACTACGGAATGAAACATAGGATAGTGTCGGAGTTTACTCCGTCTTTGTTGGAAAGTATAGATGATGAGCAGGTGGATAAAAAGATGCAATCCCTGACCAAATCGTCTAAGGACTATCTCAACAGGGCTCTTGATTTTGAATCTTAATGAGCGCAAAAAAACGTATATTCATAGCCATCCAGTATCTGGAGATTGGAGGAGCCGAACGTTCGCTGATTGGTCTGCTCAATGCCATCGATTATTCCAAATTCGATGTCGATCTATTTGTCTACAAGCATACGGGGGAGTTTCTGAAACTGGTACCTGATCAGGTTCGTCTCCTGCCTGAGAACAAGCGCTATGCGGCTCTTTCGCAACCCATTTCAGAGATTGTCCGTCGTGGTTATGTCGCCCTTGCACTTGCACGACTGTTCGCCCGCATTCCAGCACGTAGGTTTGAACATCGAACGGGAGTGAAGGAGTCGATAGCCATCTATCAGTATGTCGCAGACTATACTACTCCTTTGTTGCCATCCTTAAGCAAGTATGGAGAGTACGATCTGGCCATCAGTTTCCTCATCCCTCACAATATAGTCCGCGACAAAGTGGTGGCAAAACGCAAGTTGGCTTGGATTCACACCGACTATTCCTTTGTGGATGTGGATACTAATGACGAACTGCCAGTATGGGATGCATACGACCATGTGGTTTCCATCTCTCCTGATGTCACCAAGGGTTTTCTGGGGAAGTTTCCCTCCTTGGCTGGCAAGATTATACAGATAGAGAATATCCTTTCAGAGTCGTTTGTCAGACAACAGGCCAAGGAAGGTCTTGAAGAAGTGGAAAAGGAAATCGGTTCCTTGTGCGACAGGGCTGGGGGAGAGATGATCCGTTTGTGTTCTGTCGGCCGATTCTCCTACCCCAAGGCTTTCGACAGGGCAGTCTATATCTGCAAGACGATGATAGACCATGGCTACAGCATCCTCTGGTATATTGTCGGTTATGGTGGCGATGAGCCTTTGATCCAAAAGGCCATCAATGATACTGGCATGCAACGTCGTTTCGTGCTTGTGGGGAAGAAAGAAAACCCTTATCCCTACATCCAGTCGTGCGACATCTATGTGCAGCCTTCCCGTTATGAAGGCAATGCGGTGACCGTGCGTGAGGCACAGATACTCTGTAAACCTTGCGTCATTACTTCCTATGCTACTGCCCACAGCCAAATTCACGACAAGGTTGACGGCGTGATTGTGGAAAACGACGTGGAAGGTGCAGCAGATGGAATAGAGGAGTTCATCAACAATAAGGCCTTGCAAGACTCCATCAAAGATTACTTGTCTTGTCATCACTATGGCAATGAACAAGAAGCCAGAAAGTTAGAAGTATTATGATTCGTTCCGTTATCGTCATACTGATGAACTTGTTGCGCATAGCCGTAGGACGCTTGTCGCATGGCAGTCGCTATGCCGTCCATCACTTGCAACGTATCAGTCCTTTCTGTGCCTTGAAAATTTTTCAGCGTGGAAGGTTGGAGATTGGCCGTAACTGTGAATTTGCCCATGGTTGCGACATCGAGGTCTTCGACGATGCCACTATCTCAATCGGTGAAGGCACTTACATGAACCGCTATTGCATGGTCAGTGCCCACTCTGGTGTGACCATTGGCAAACACTGCCTTTTTGGTGCTGGTGTCAAGGTTTTCGACAACAACCATGTCCATTCGCATGAGACAGGGGTGAGCACCCAACTCACTTCTGCACCTATTGTCATAGGCGACCATTGTTGGCTGGCATCAGATGTGGTGGTGCTCAAGGGGGTGACCATTGGCAATAACTGTGTGGTGGGCGCAGGATGTATCGTCTATCAGGACATACCCGCTGGCAGTGTGGTGTATCACAAGCAAGAACTTGTCGTCAGATGATTCCCAAGAAAATACATTATTGTTGGTTTGGTGGTTGTCCGAAACCAAAGGATGTGCTTGAGTGCATCGCCTCCTGGCGAAAGATGTGTCCTGACTACGAGATTGTGGAATGGAACGAGACCAATTTCGATGTCCATATCAACACTTATTGTGAACAAGCCTACTCTCTGAAAAAATGGGCATTTGTGAGCGATGTAGCCCGCCTATATGCCCTTTTCTCTTTTGGAGGTATCTATATGGACACGGATGTGGAGGTGGTCAGAGACTTCGACGACTTGCTTCATTATCACGCTTTCTTCGGCTTTGAGGGAACAAAGTGGGTGGCGACCAGTACCATGGCCTCAGAATCCGACAATCCCATACTGAAGAATTTCATGGACCACTATGCCCAGCGAACTTTCATCAAGAAAGACGGCAGTCTTGACCTTGATACCAATGTCATGGTTTTCACGTCTATGCTTACTGCAGAATATGGCGTGAGGCTCGATGGACAAGAGCAGAATCATGACTTGTTCCATCTTTTCCCTACCGATTATTTCACTCCCTATGACTATATTACAGGATTGCTTCACAAGACACCCCATACCCATGCCATCCATTGGTTTGGACAGTCATGGTTGAAAGTCAAGTCATGGAGGCAGAAGTTGGCGCAATTATATCACAGGCTCATAGGCCAGAAGATGGAGTGAAACCGGCTTGACGTTTTTTTTCACTATCAGATGATGCAGACAGAATCACAAAAAGGACCGTTACGAGTGCTCATGCTTTTCACCATACTCAACCGAGGTGGTGCTGAGACCATGGTGATGAACTACTACCGCCATATCGACCGAAATAAAGTGCAGTTCGACTTTGCCGTTCATCGTCAGGAACGCGGTGCCTACGAAGACGAGATAGAGTCATTGGGAGGCCGTATTTACCGTTTCATGCCTCTCAATCCCCTTACTTTTCATCAATACAAGAAACAAATCAGTCTTTTCTTCGACCAGCATCCTGAGTACAAAGTGATTCATGGACAGTGCTCAGAGTCGGGCTATTTCTTTTATCGGGAAGCCGCCAAGAGAGGTGTGCCGGTCATCATAGCGCATGCTCACAGTAGTCATGTCCCTTTCGACTTGAAACTCATCATGCGCACCTACCTAAAACATCGGATGCGTCCTTATCTCACTCATGGGTTTACTTGTGGTAATGAAGCCGCTACTTGGCTCTTCGGTAAGAAACTGGGTAAGAAAGCCATCCATCTCAACAATGCCATCGACACCAATCGGTATATCTTCTCTGGTGCCAAAAGAGAAAAGGTGAGAAACGAACTCGGGCTGTCTGATTCCACACTGGTGGTTTTGCACGTGGGGAGTTTTGTCATGCCCAAGAATCATCCGTTCATTATTGATATATTCCAGCAATTCCACAAACTGCATGAAGACAGCGTCTTGTTGCTGACGGGGGCAGGTCCAAAACGTCAAGCCATCGAAGAGAAAGTGGCGCGTCTTGGACTTCAAGGCTATGTTCGATTCCTTGGCAGTCGCGACGATATTCCCGATGTCATGATGGCTGCCGATGCCTTCCTGTTCCCCTCCATTTTCGAGGGACTGCCCGTCACGCTCATTGAAGCACAGTCCACAGGATTAAACTGCCTGATTTCCGACAGGATTCCCAAGGAGGTGATAGTCACCCAAAGGATGCATGTGATGTCGCTCAATCAAACTGCCGAACAATGGGCTGAGCAACTGCTGCAGTTGGCCGCATCTACAAAAGAAAGGACTTCCACACTGCAGCAAGTCATCGATGCTGGATACGATGTCAGCAAAAACGCCCCTTTGCTCCAAGATTTCTATATATCACAAATAGAAAAGGGCTTGACAAGAACCTTACATGAATAGATACGACAGACCTACCAGGCACAAAAAGACAAATCGGGTCGCTCGGGTTCAATCGAACATCCCTATAGCATTAATTATGTTCCTATCATTATGGACAAGAAAACGCTGACCATTTTCACCCCTGCATACAATCGTGCTTATTCCCTACCGCTCGGTTATGAAGCACTCTGCCGTCAGACTTGTGATGACTTCGAGTGGCTGATTGTGGACGATGGTTCCACTGACAACACCCGAGAACTGGTCAAACAGTGGATGGACGAAGGGAAAGTGAACATCCGTTATATTTATCAAGATAACCAGGGCATGCATGGCGCTCACAACACCGCCTACAGGAATATTCACACGGAATTGAACACCTGCATTGATTCTGACGACTACATGCCCGATGACGCAGTGGAGAAAATCATCTCTTTCTGGCGTAAGTATGGGTCCGACAAGTATGCTGGCATGATGGCCCTCGATGCTGATTTACAGGGTAAAGTGATAGGCACGCCTTTTCCCGAAGACATGAAACACAGCACGGTCAACGGTTTTTATGCGAATGGCGGAAGAGGCGACAAAAAGTTAATCTACCGAACCGACGTGATATGCTCATATCCCGAATATCCATTGTTCGAGGGTGAGAAGTATGTGTCGCTTGGCTACAAGTACCAGTTGATTGACCAAGACTATGAACTGCTGACACTCAATGAAATTGTATGTCTGGTGGAATACCGAGCCGATGGTTCAAGTATGAACATGTTCCGTCAGTATCTGCGCAATCCTAAGGGATTCGCTTTTATCCGCAAGAACTCTATGTGTCTGGCACCTACTTGGAAACGGCGTTTCATCGAAGCCGCCCATTATGTGTCGAGTAGCATCATCTTGCGTAATGGCAATTACATCAAGGAATCACCCCGAAAATTCATCACTTTGCTTGCCACTCCGCTCGGGGTCGCTTTCTATGGATATATCATGTATAAAAATCGTAAGAACAGATGATTAGTGTTATAATTCCTGTTTACAATTCAGAGGATTATCTTGAAAAATGCCTCGATTCTGTCATCGGGCAGACTTATCAGGATCTGGAAATCATCTGTGTCGATGACGGTTCAAAAGATGCTTCAGCCGACATCTTGAACCAATACAGGCAAAAGGATTCCCGCATCATCATCTGCCAGCAGTCCAACCAAGGTCTTTCTGGTGCGAGAAACACTGGTATGGCAAAAGCCATGGGGGAATGGTGCATGTTCGTGGACAGCGACGACGAACTGGAACTTGACTGTTGTGAGAAGGCCATAGCCTGTGGTAAGGACATGGATCTTGTCTTTTTCTCTTACATACGCGAATTTCCCACTAAGTCGCTTTCCAAGCAGATTTTTTCCGACCAAGACATCAAGTTTGATGGAGAGCGAATGCACAGCCTTTTCCAAAGGCTGATATCTCCAATGGGAGAGGACTTGGCTCACCCCGAGAAGATTGACAGCCTGTCAACCGCTTGGGGAAAATTGTATAAGACCGACATCATCAAAAAGCATCACATCCAGTTTGTTGATACCAAAGAGATTGGCACGGAAGACTTGCTTTTCAATGTTTATTATTTCACGTATATCAAGTCTGCTTACTACCTGGCTCAATGTCTATATCATTACAGAAAACTGGAGAACGCATCGTTGTCGAGTGCCAACAAACCACGTCTGATTGAACAATGGGAAACGCTGTTCGAAAAAATAGGAACTTGGCTCACACCCTTGAAAGACCAGACATTGGTGGATGCGCTCGACACCAGAAAGGCGATTTGTATCATTGGAGTGGGGCTTAATATACTCTTTGCCAAAGATTCTAGTCGTAACCATTATAAGAAAATCAAGGCTTTCATGCAGAAAGAATGGTACCGGAGGGCTGTTAGTAGAATGCCTTTGAAGTATTTTCCCCTGCATTGGAAAACATTCTTCGCTTGTGCGAAGTATAATTTCCCATTAGGAGTTTACTTGTTACTGGTAACCATCTATAAACTCATCTATAGATAAGGACTCTTGCTTAATCACTTTTTTTACGAAGCCAAAAATCCTCTTTATTCTGAACAAACAAAATTAAACTGAGTTTTTTATATGGAGATTACTTTTCTTGAACCATATATGTTCTCCAGGATCTACTATTACATGGTTATGGTGTTTGTAATCCTGACTGTCTACCAATGTCATACCCAGCAGATTCTGCGTCCCGATGTGGAAGCACTCAATGGCTCTTTTGGCGTTTTCCTTACTGTGTTCTTCATTCTTCTTATGGGATTGCGGCCTGTTGACTGGCGTTTTGGCGATACTATCAATTATTCCAAAGGATTCTTTGCATTGCAAGAACGAGGTTATGTCTTTGAGCCGTTCTTTGGTCGAGAGTGGGCTTATACCAATTTAAGTAACTTCTGTGCTTCTTATGCTGATATTCATGTCTTGTTCTTAATCAATGCCGTCATTTATGTGGGGGGATTGTGGTTGGCTATCAGAATCATTTTCGGACAACACTATTATGTGCCCTTTCTTGTGTTTCTCAGTATGTTCACTTTCTGGACTTACGGCGTGAATGGAATCAGAAACGGGCTTGGCGCATCTGTTTTCATTCTTGCACTCGCCAATATCAATCGCCCTGGACTTGCTATGCTTCTTGCTTTCTGTAGCACGGGGTTTCATAAATCCATGTGGCTTGTTGTTGGGGCGGCTGTAATAGCATGGTATATTAAGAATTCGTATCTCTATATAGTGGGATGGTTCCTTTCTATCATACTGTCACTGACCATGGGTATGACATTGCAAAACATGATTTCTGGTTTGGGGATCATGCAGGATGATGAACGATTTAATGGTTATCTTACAGGAACCAACCAGGTAGGAGAGATTGTGCAAACCACCATGGAGTTCCGTTGGGACTTCGTTTTGTTCAGTGCATTAGGTATCGCTTTCGGATGGTATTTTATCATCAAGAGAAAGTTCAAGGATGAGTTTTATATCTGGGTGTTCAATATTTATTGCCTGGCCAATGCGTTCTGGATTATTGTGATTCGTGCCACCTATTCCAACCGTATTGCACAGATCTCATGGTTCATCCTTCCACTTGTCATGTCATACCCAACCTCGAAGAAACGATTTTGGACCGACCATGAGAAGTATATGGGATATGCAATCATTATCATGTACTCTTTTAATTTTTACTACAACATTATTAGGTTTCAGTCGTAGTATTTATTCAACAATTTCATATAATCCGAACCCCAATGTGAGGAAATGAGTCTTTCGCTACTCGTGTAATACCTCATAATACTATATGTTCATCTTTCTATGAGTACAGTTTCAATTTTCGTTCCTATCTACAACGCGGAACAATATCTTCGTCAGTGTGTGGATTCTATACTGGGCCAATCATATAAGGATATTGAGGTTTTGCTGTGTAATGACCATTCTACAGACAGCAGTCCTGGTATCTGTTGTGAATATGAAATGAAGGACCGGAGAGTGAGGGTGATTCATAATGAAAAGAACATGGGTTTGTATAATTCCAGACTCAAGATACTGGACTTGATGACTGGTAAATATTTCTTTCAGGTCGATAGCGATGACTGGATAGATAAAGACTGTATAAAGACCATGGTAGAAAAGGCTGAATCCTATCATGTCGATGTTGTCACAGTAGGATTCATACGTACTTTGGACAAATGGGGCCTGATTCACGCTAAATCATACCCATACAAACCCGGTCTGTACACGAAGGAGGATTTGGCCAAATACCATCATATATACACGCAAAGGGTTTTTTACAATAATGTGTGGGAGAAGTTGATACGAATGGATGTCATCATGGCTTGTAAACCTCAACCATCTGATATTCATTTTGGAGAAGACTTGTTGTTCACACAAAGCATATCGCCTGCAATCAACTCTATCTATGTCTGTGACTATCAAGGATATTACTATAGGTATGGCGGTTCAACTATGAATTATCATTCCAAGTTCCTGGCTGATCACTGTAAACTGTACTGGTTACGCAAGGACTATGCATTGAAGTATGAACCCGATTATGTGCACGGATTAACCTTGTTCTTTTTGGATATAGTGAAGTCGGTCATAAGGAATAAAATATTCTTTTACAAGTCAAATACGAAATTCGAGGAGGTGGTTGCCGATTTGCAGGCCTTTTATTCGACTAAGGAGTATGAGGAGTTGATTGCCCTTGAAGATGACGACATGTTTCTGAACTTGCTTCGTAAAAAGGACTCTGAGGGTATTATTCGATTTATAAAAAATAATAACTCTACTTTCGATATCCTGCGAACTAAGTGGATTGCTAAAGGTTATAATTTCCTGTCATCTTTCTCTAATTTCATATTGAGGGCTGAAGGCATTCTTTGCCTACGCAAAAGGCATGTGAATAAGGTTATTGGTCAGCATTTAGTCAGTGTTTTTGTACCTGTTTATAACTCGGAGAAATTCCTGAGACAATGTGTGGAGTCAATCTTGAATCAGACTTATTACAATCTTGAAATCATCCTTTTCAATGACGCATCGAACGACCATAGTTTAGAGATATGTCGTGAGTACGAGGCGAAAGATAGAAGAGTACGTGTTATAGACAGTTCAGTGAATAAAGGTATTTATAATAGTAGACTCTGTGTTTTGGAACTCATTCAAGGTGAATACTTTTTTCAGGTTGATTCCGATGACTGGATAGATAGTGATTATATCCAAACTGCGGTAGAATGTGCGGAACAGCACGATGTTGACATTGTGGCCATGGGGTTTAAGAGGACGATGGACAGTCGGGGGTGGCTGAAGCAATCTATTTGTCCTTATAAGGAGCAGAAGTATGACAGCGAGGCTATGAAGAAGTATCATAGCATATATACCCAAAAAGTTTTTTCCAACAATGTGTGGTCTAAACTCTTTCGGACAAAGGTGTTCGAACGGCTTGATTTTCACGATTCTGACATCCATTTTGGCGATGATTTGCTCTTCTTGCAGGAAATATCTCCCTATATCCACTCGCTTTACTCCCTACCGGTATGTAAGTATTATTACAGATACGGTGGTTCCACATCTACTTTTAATCCTAAGTTCTGGACAGATCATAGCAAACTCTATTGGTTGAGGAAAAAGTATGCGCAGGAACATGAACCTGAATATCTACCTGGCCTGAAGCATTATTTCTTGAACACGTTCAAGGATGTGATCAAGTACCGGCTCTGTCTTGTCAATTCACCCAATAGAAGAACCGAGACGGTAGAGTTCGTGAATGATTTTTATACCACAGACGAATACAAGGAATTAATGTCAATAGAAGACAGTCAGGATGAGTTCCTTCAGCTTCTTCGGGAAAAGGATACCAAAAGTGTTGTCAAATATATTGAGGCTCATGTCTCAAGATGGTCTGTAATGAGAACCAAACTGCTGTCTGGCATTTCCAGACTGGTGTCTGCATAACCATTCGTTTACAGCATAAGAAAAACGTTTTCAAGTATAATTCATCATTAGAATACTATGATTTCTCTGATATTGGCAGCCTATAACACAGGCTTGTATTTGGAACAATGCCTTCGTTCCATTCTGAAACAAACCTATTCTGACATAGAAGTAATCGTTGTGAACGATGCTTCTACTGACGACACACTTACGGTGGGACGTAGTTTCGAGCAATCCGACAAAAGAGTCAAGGTCATCAACCTCATCGTAAATAAAGGTGTGGAGAAAGCCAGAATGATTGGGCTTGAGGAGTCGAAGGGCGAGTATGTCATGTTTGTGGATTCTGATGACTGGTTGTGTGGTAACGATACGCTGCAAGTCATGTACGACAAGATTGTGGAAACTGACGCAGACTATGTGGAGGTGATGTCACAAAGGGTAATGGATAGTTGGGGACTGATACGCACCAAGTCGTCATGCCCAGTCTATGGACTAATCAAGCAACCGGAATTGTTCAACGACTATTATGTTTCCTTCTTTGGTAAGAACATCCTCTCGGTCACCATGTGGGGAAAACTCTACAAGCGCTCGCTTCTTGAAAAAGCCAATGTACAGCCCAGTGGACTGAAAATGGGAGAGGACCTCTACTTCAACCTGATGCTCTTCCCACACCTCAATTCCATCTATATTTTAGACAAGATTGGGTATAACTACAGATTCGGAGGAATAACCACTCGTTATAATCCAACGCTGTTGGACGACCTGAAGAAACTCTTTGTCATTAAAGACGAATTGAGTCGGAAACAGCACTACGATTTGGCATTCGACTACCTACGTATTGAACTGAAGAATGTGTTGCGTTCCGATATCTGTCAGAGAATCATTTTCAATTTTGGCGACAAGGAAGACATTTTGTTTAAAATTAAGGATGAACTTCGCGACCCTATTTATCAGGAAGTGCAGAAAGTGAGGAACACTGAAGGATTCCTCGACGACCCTTTCGTTAAGGCCATGGCCGAAAAGGATGCCGAGGCCATCTACAACCTCTGTGAGGCATTGGTGAAACAACAACGTTGGCAGAGAATGAAGAAAAAAATTGTGTCTTATCTCCTCGGATATGTTTAGGGGCATCCTTATTGTTTTACGTTTTTAGAAATCCCAATCAATGATGCTGAAACTGTTGTCTATTATTATTCCTTCCTATAATATGGAGGCTTATCTGCCTCGTTGCTTAGACTCTTTGGTAGTCGGGGCAGAGCAAATGCAGTGGTTGGATGTGATGATTGTGAATGATGGTAGCAACGACTCCACTTCTGCCATCGCTCATACATACGAGGAAAAATACCCCAATTCTTTCCGTGTGATTGACAAGCAGAACGGCCATTATGGCAGTTGTATCAACGCCGCACTGAAGGTAGCCAAGGGTAAGTATATCAGAGTGCTTGATGCCGATGATTATTTCGACAACAAGGAATTCAGCCGGTATCTCGATGCCCTCAATGGGATTGATGCGGAAGTGGTGGTGACTGACTTTAATCAAGTGGATTCGCAAGGGAATGTGTTCTACAAGTCGGTTAACATGAATCTGGTGCATGGCCAGGTTGTCACCATCGAGAATAATACTGTTGGGTTATTGATGATGCATGGCTTGACCTACAAGACCGATTTGTTGCGCCGTATCAACTACAAGCAAACAGAAGGTATCCTCTACACCGACTCTGAATGGTCGTTCATCCCCTTGTTGGATGCAAAGACGATTTGCTATTTCCATTTCAAAGTATACCAATATATGTTAGGAAGGGAAGGGCAAAGCATGAGCAAGGAGTTGGAGCAAAAGAAAATGTCACACAGGGTAACTGTGTTGCGCAACATGTTTCATGCTTATCTTCACAACCAAGGAAGTCCGATGAAAAACAATGCCAGAATGACATTGCGTAATTATATCATCACCATCTTCATGCTTGTGTTCGTTCAGGAGCGTGTGGACGAGCAGAACTTGCAGTTAATCAAAGGTTTCGATGAAGAATTAAAGACCTCATGCCCGGATTTGTACAATGATGTTGGTGAGTATTATATTACCGTCTTTGGATGGAAATACAGGGTGATAGACCGATGGCGCAAAAACAAACTTATGAATGTGACTCTGCTTCATCAATTGATAAGATTGGATAATGCTTATCTTGCTATCAGATATAAAGTAAAGACTTTATTTAGACAACGTAAATCATGAAGACCAAAATCATAAGGGCATCCACAATCCCCATGTCGCTCAATATTTTGCTCAAGGGACAATTGAAGATGCTCTCCCAGCACTACGACGTCTTGGCTGTATCTTCACCAGGCGATGATCTGCAGGTTGTGGCGACTAGGGAAGGCGTGCGCGTTGAAGCTGTGCCAATGGAGCGTCACATCTCTCCTTTCAAGGACCTTAAAGCACTGATACGTCTAATCAAACTTTTCCGTACCGAGCGTCCGTGGATGGTCCATTCTCTCACACCCAAAGCTGGCTTGCTCTGCATGATGGCAGCGAGAATTAGTGGTGTCCCGATTAGGGTACATACTTTTACAGGACTTCTTTTCCCCTACGCCAAGGGATTCAAACGGAGGTTACTCATGCTCACCGACCGTTTGACTTGTGCTTGCGCCACTGTGGTTAATCCCGAAGGTGAGGGAGTGAAACGCGACCTCGAACAGGCTAGAATCACCAACAAGCCACTCGTCATTATCGGTAATGGTAATGTCAACGGTATTGACCTCGATTATTTCCAGCCTTCGGAAGTGGTGTCGGCTCTGGCGCATAAATACAAACGTGACGACTTGTTCACCTTCTGTTTCGTCGGTAGGGTTGTGGGCGACAAGGGGATGAACGAATTGGCGCATGCGCTACAACGACTCCTGGGCGACCATCCCAATGTGCGTTTGCTCATTGTCGGGTCTTTTGAGGACAAACTCGACCCTGTGCAACCTGCAACAAAGGAGTTCTTCCTTAACTCGCCCCAAGTGGATTTCATGGGCTGGCAGGATGATATACGCCCATTCCTCGCCGCATCCGACGCATTTGTCTTTCCGAGTTACAGAGAGGGATTCCCCAATGTCTTGCTTCAGGCTGGTGCGATGGGATTGCCCATTATTGCCACTGACATCAATGGAGCGAATGAAATCATCATTCAGGGAGAAAACGGAGTGATTATACCACCCAAGGACGAGGATAGTCTTTTCCTGGCCATGAAGAGTTTTGCCGAGAATCTTGGACTAATCCGACAAATGGCAGGCAAGGCACGCCAGCTTATCGCCTCTCGATACGAACAGCGTGCTTTATGGAACAGCCTTCTTGATTTCTATACATCTCTCTCATGAATTTACGTTAGATTTAGGGGTCTCTGAAAGCCCATTGAGCCTATTCCAGACGATGAAACGAGGCACAAGATTCAGCACTTCATTTGTCATGTTGGCAATTATAACCAATGTTGGCCCAATAGTGAGGATTATTTGTTTTTTATCCCATTAAAACCGATATTTCAATAATGAAGATTGTTTATTGCATTGATGCGATTTGTCATCTAGGTGGAATCGAGAGAATCACAATCGCTAAGGCCAATGCATTGGCAGATATGGAGGGAAATCAAGTCTGGATAGTGGCAGCGGAACACAGAAAACCATTTTTTCCGCTACTACTCTCTGAAAAAGTGAATTTCGTGAATCTCGGCGTCAATTATACTGCAGAAGATTGGAAAGGGAAATGGTATGTCTTGAAAGGTTTTTTGGGGAAAAGAGCATTGCACAAAAAGAGGTTGAAACAATCGCTCGACGAAATACAACCCGATATCGTCATCTCGACTGGTTATTCGGAGAAGTATTTTTTGTCATTTTTGAAAGTCAAGTCAAAGCCTGTATTTATTAGAGAGATTCATTATACAAGTGATTATCGCAGAAGAACGGCTTATGGATGGTATTGGAGGCTGATGGCCTGGGCGAGTGATTTTTTGGATTATCGTATTCTCATAAAAAAATACGACTGTATTACAGTGTTGACCCAGGAGGATAAGAATCGTTATTGGAATAATGACAAAAAGGTTGTAGTCATGCCCAATCCATTGACTGTCAAGCATAATCAACGCTCCACTCTTACAAATAAAGTCGTTGTGACGGCTGGTAGATTAACTTACCCGAAAAACTATCCATCGCTGATACGGGCATGGGGGCATGTTGAACGCATTCATCCAGATTGGCGACTTATGATCTGGGGGGATGGAGGCGATAAGAATATGCTTGAAGAGCAGATTGATTCACTCGGTCTGAATGACAAAGTACATCTGATGGGATATACAGATGACATTATGAGCAAATTTGCCGATGCATCGATTTTTGTGCTGAGTTCCCGGTATGAAGGGTTCGCGCTCGTCTTGCTCGAAGCCATGTCGTGCGGTTTGCCTGCCGTCAGCTATGCTTGCCCATGTGGACCAAGTGATATCGTCACAGATGGGAAAGATGGCTTCTTAGTGGCTTTAGGCAATGAAGGCATGTTGGCTAAATGTATCTGCCATCTTATTGAAGATGAAGAACTAAGGCGACGGATGGGTAAGGCTGCCCTTGAAAGGTCGAAAGCGTTTGCAATGGATAAGATCATCGCAATGCAAATGAATCTTTTCACGACCTTGATACATAACAAAAGACGAAGTAGGGAGAGAAAGTGATGAAGCCAAAATCTACGTTCCCTATATCCTTAAGCACATCGTCCGCAACCACCTCTGACGCCGTGGCAACTCTTTTTCCCAACTTTTCTTCTTGCAAAAACACAAAACTTCGGTTCTTTGGCTCAAAAGGACAAACTTTTTCACTTTATTCGTGCGTATATCAGAGAAAAATTGTACTTTTGCATAATATTTAATGATAAAACATACATACATTGATATGAGAAAGATATTCAATCTGGCATTCATGGCTCTTATCGGAGCACAAATGCTCTTCTTCGCTTCTTGTACATCCTATAAGAATGTGCCTTACATCCAAAACAGCGCATACGTGGACTACTCTGAAGGCACACGTCTTTACGATGCGAGGATTATGCCAAAGGATCAGTTGACCATCACTGTCAACTGCCCTCGCGACCCTGAGGCTACTGCCATCTATAACCTTACAGTGCAGACCGAGATCACAGCCAACTTGTCGCGCCGTACTTCTACACAGCAGCCATCTCTCCAGACTTACCTTGTGTCCAACCAAGGAGAAATCAATTTCCCTGAGTTAGGTATGCTCAAAGTGGTCGGAATGACAAAGACTGAACTGGAGGAATACATCGCCAACAGACTTCATGGTCAATTCCTGAAGGACAAACCCATCGTCACCGTGACTATGTCTAACTACAAAGTGGCAGTGATGGGCGAGGTGACTCAGCCGGGAATTTATACCGTCACTAACGGAAAAGTGAATATCTTCGAGGCTCTTGCCATGGCTCGCGACCTCACCATTCATGGCAAGCGCGAGAATGTGAAACTCATCCGCGAGGATGCTACAGGACGCAAGCAGGTGGTGGAACTCAACCTCAACGACGCCAATGTCATCAACTCGCCTTACTATCAGTTGCAACAGAACGATATCATCTATGTCACTCCTAACAAGGTTAAGGCCAAGAACTCTGGCATCGGTTCTGAAACCAGTCTCTGGTTCTCCGCTACTTCAATCCTTGTGTCACTGACCAGTTTGCTCTACAACATCCTCAAGTAAGGAACATACTCTTCAGTTCTTCGTCCAGCCACAGATATAATAGCATAGCAAAAGCGCGGGTAAATCTTTCGATTTGCCCGCGCTTTTGCTTTGTGGTGATGTGGTCGTGTCAGATGATGTACTGGGTGGCAGAGATGGATTGGTTGGTCGAAACGGCGATGATGGCGTTGGCGAGCATATTGGCTATCGACAACTGCTTCACCTTTTCGCATGAACGGTTGTAGGGGATGCTGTCGGTGAACACAATCTCTGTCAGTGCGGAATTACTAACCCTTTCTGTGGCGGGGTCGCTCATCACACAATGGGATGCTATGGCACGTACTGATTTAGCGCCTGCCTTGAACATCTCGTCGGCTGCACGGGTGATGGTTCCGGCTGTGTCTACCATGTCATCAACTAATACCACGTTCTTGTCTTTCACGTCACCGATTATCTGGATGTTCTCCACCACATTGGCTCTCGCGCGAGTCTTGTTGCACAGTACCAGGGGCACTTGCAAGTACTTGGCGTAAGTGTTGGCGCGTTTGGAACCTCCGACATCCGGAGTGGCGATGACGAGATTCTCTAATTGAAGCGATTCGATGTAGGGAAGCATCACCTTGGAAGCATAGAGGTGGTCAACGGGAACATTAAAGAAACCTTGTATCTGGTCGGCATGCAAATCCATGGTAATCAATCTGTTGATACCTGCTACGCTCAATAGGTCTGCTACCAGTTTGGCACCTATCGATACCCTTGGCTTGTCTTTTCTGTCCTGACGGGCCCAACCGAAATACGGACATACAGCGATGATGGAACGGGCTGAAGCACGCTTGGCGGCATCTATCATCAAAAGCAGTTCCATGAGGTTGTCGCTGTTGGGGTAGGGTGATTGAACGAGAAACACGTCCTTGCCTCGGATGGATTCTTCAAACGACACACTGAACTCACCGTCGGCGAAGTGGGTGATGACTAAGTTACCAAGTGGGCAGTCAAGTTGCTGGCATATCTTCTCTGCGAGATACTTGGTCTTGGTGCCCGAGAAAACCTTGAAAGGTCTTACTATCTCATTCATTTTTTATAATGTTGATGTGGTTTTGTTCTTTTTGGCGTTTACTTTGCAAAGATAGTCATTAATAATGATATAAAAGCAGTGTTTTTGCCATTTTAATTTCCTCTTGAGTCTTTTTATGTCATTCCACAAGGTTTTTTGCCATTTTATCACTGTTCCAAGTGGCGTAGTTGCCAATGCTGTCGGTATAGATGAAGTATGCCGACAGTTCTGGATGATGGTTGAGCACCTGCCGGGCGCTGTCGAGTCCCAGAACCATGAATGCAGTGGCATAGGCATCGGCTGTGGCGCAGTCATTGGCGATGACTGTGGATGAGAGAATGCTGTGCTGGACGGGCTGTCCAGTCTTTGGGTCGATGGTGTGGGCATACTTCTTCCCGCCTTCCTCATAGTAGTTGCGGTAGTTGCCGGATGTGGCCATCGACTGGTTGGACAGTTCCACAACCTGTTCTATCTCGTTCGTCTCGCCTGAGAGGTCTTCAATGGGTTTGTTGATTCCCACTCGCCATGTGGCACCCGAGGGATTGATGCCCCGCATACGCAACTCACCTCCAATCTCAACCAGGTAGTTTTTCACGCCAAGTCTTTCCAGTTCGCGCCCTACGGCGTCTACGCCGTAGCCTTTGGCGATGGCGGAACAGTCGAGCATGACACGCGGGTCGGTTTTCACTACCTTGTTACCTTCAAGGTTCACCTTCTCCATCCCTACGGTCTCCATCAGACTGTCTATCAGTGCGTCACTGATGTCTTCCTTGTGCTGGAAACCGAATCCCCATGCATTGACCAATGGGGCGACGGTGATGTCGAAAGCGCCTGAGGTCTGCTCATTGACACGTTTGGCCAACATGAACACTTCGCTGAACATCTCGTTGACCTCCATGTCCTTATTGTGGTTCACGGCTGTAATGATGGATTCTTTATTGAAAGGGGAGAGTGAACGATCCACCTCGTTCATGACGGCCACCAAGGAGTCCTCGATATCATGGGAATACTGGTAGGTGATGTGGTAGAAGGTGCCGAAAATAGCGCCTTCGCATCGCTGCACCTCTTGCTGTGGCCATGCACCCGATTTGGGCGTGCCGTCGGGGTTGTTGGTACGGATGATGTAGATGGTGCCGGCGATGAGGAAAAGCAGAAGTGGAATGTGCCACCATTGCTTTTTCCGCGGTTCTGTCCTTTCTTTCAGTTCGATGCGCATGAATGGCGTGGTATAATGTGGTTGTAGGCCGTCATGTTGCTGGCGGTTGTCTGTTTATTCTGTTTCTTCTTTCGTCTGCTCGTCCTCCACTCTGTGTTGCTTGGGGGGCGACTGGGGGCTCACGGGATGTACCACGGCATTCAACATGGTCTTGTTCTTTTTCCGTCCCCAGTTGAGGTCGAAACTGAGGTTGTAGGTCGCTCCCCAGCAAGTGCCACTGGTGGTGGTGCCGTAGCCTGGAATATAATATGGTGTGCCGTAGTCCGTACTACCTTTGCTGATGGCTGTCTTGAACCGAACACTCCATCCCATGTGGAAATTGCCCCATATCTTCACCTGCACGCCGGCTATGAACTCTATCCAGTGTGCCGTGGTTGATATGTCCTTGAAGTGGAATGGTTGGCTTACTCCCCAAATCTTGTCGGTCTGTTCAGGACCACTGATGTCGTAGTTGAATTTGGAGATGCCGTATCTCGCGCCAAGGTAAAGACGGTTGTTCTGCCACTTGTTTTTCAGCATGTTGATGTCGAGTCCTGCACGTAGGTATGGCGCTTTGGTTTCGTAACTGATGTGCGTGTCTTCGTTGGTGGTCTCGCAGATGGCGTACCCGGCTTCCACGATGGGGAAATACTTGTTCTTGAAGTTCACGCGCAAGGCACCCTCGAAGACACCGTAGTCGGAGGTGTATTTCTGAATGAGTCCAAAGAGGTCGCCCGAGAGTGTGAAACCTTGGAAGAAGGTCTGCTTCTGCTCCACGTTGAGGCTGTCCACCACATAGAGGGTGGGCTTGGGCCGTTCGCCTGGCTCCTGGGCGTGCAACTCTACGCTGAGGAGCAGTATCAGGCTACTCAATAGTGCCAGCGAAGTGAATCCTGATGTTCTCTTTGCGTTCATAGTTGACGTTGGGGTTGGTGATCTCTAACTTGTCGATTGCCGCGTTGGTGTTTTTTACACCGGTGATTCTGTGGAACATATAGGAACCGCACTCGGGTAGGTTGACCTGGGGCATATTGTCGTGGTCGATGTAGATGGTGTCGTTATTCCTGAGGTTGAAATAGTCGAAGACCAGTGTGTCGGCCTTGTTGAAATAGGCCATGGGCAACTCTAAGTGGGATGCGTTGACCACTTGGTTGATGAGGATGGAGTCGTGCCGTATGATGCTGACTACTTCCTTGTATCCTTGGCTGACGAGGCTGTCAATGCGTGTCTTGGAGGTGATGGTGGGATAACCCACAATTCTGTAGGTGTAGAGGGTGTCGTGTCCTGGCAACAGGACACTCACGGTTAGGGTGTCATAAAGACTGATGGGGTTGTCGTTGCTGTCGTAGAAATAGTAGTTGCAGGTCACTGTGTTGTCGAGCGGGCAGTTGTTGCTCGAGCATGCCACGGCCAGCGCTGCTGTTAAGGTCAGCACTGACATGAACATCGTGGTAATAGGGTGTTTTCTACGTTTTCTCACGTCTTGAATCAGTCTATGGTTTTCTCGATTTCGTATTTATTGCGCTCGCTGCTGTTTCGGGAGATGAGTTCGCCGAGGAAACCTGCCACGAAGAGCTGGGTGCCGAGAATCATCATCGTCAGCGAGATATAGAAGTAGGGGGAGTTAGTCACCAGGAAACCGTAGATGCCCTTTGAGAGGGAAATCAGTTTCAAAACACCCACCACAATCACAGCGATGAAACCGATGATGAACATCAGGGAACCAACGAAACCAAAGACGTGCATGGGCTTCACGCCGTAACTCGAGAGGAACCAAAGGGAGAGCAGGTCGAGGTAGCCGTTGACGAAACGGTTAAGACCAAACTTTGTCTTGCCGTACTTCCGGGCCTGGTGATGCACTACTTTCTCGCCAATCTTGTCGAAACCGGCGTTCTTGGCCAGATAGGGAATGTAGCGGTGCATCTCACCATAGACCTCTATGTGCTTTACCACGTCTTTTCTATAAGCTTTCAGACCGCAATTGAAGTCGTGGAGGTTTTTGATGCCCGATACCTTGCGGGCAGTGGCGTTGAAAAGCTTGGTGGGGATGGTCTTCGACAATGGGTCATAGCGTTTCTTCTTGTAGCCGCTCACCAGGTCGTAGCCCTCTTCCACAATCATACGGCGCAGTTCGGGTATCTCGTCAGGACTGTCCTGTAGGTCGGCGTCCATGGTGATGACTACATCCCCCTGTGCTTTCTCGAAACCACAGAACAGGGCGGGGGACTTACCGTAGTTACGACGGAACTTGATGCCTTTGACTTCGGGGTACTGAGCACCCAGTTCTTCTATCACTTGCCATGAACGGTCGGTACTGCCGTCGTTGACGAAGATTATCTCATAACTGAAATGATTGGCTTCCATCACACGCTTGATCCAGGCGTGGAGTTCGGGGAGCGATTCCTCCTCGTTGTAGAGGGGCACTACTACTGATATATCCATTTGTTGTCGGTTTGTTTTCTGTTTTCAGGGAATCGGGGGTGGGGTGGAGTCGGGATCACGCTTGGCGAATAGCGCTGTAACGACAGAGACAATCAAACCGCTAATCAATCCCTGGTTAAACATGCCGAGGGCTTGCTCGATAGGTTTGATTTGTATGCCTGCAATTTGGTTAATCATGTCTTTTTCCTTCTCCAGCATTTCTGTCATACCCGGAGGAAGACTGTCTTTGCCCTTTTCTATCTCGGCGATAGCGGCATAAATGCTGTCGATAAAGGCACCATCGTCCATCCACTGGAAGTAGATGAAGGTTACGGCGGCAGATATCATGCTGGCATAGAAGAACATGATGAAGGAGAAATAGAGCGCATGGAAATAACTGATGCCGCTCTCGCCATTGAAAGGTTTGTTCTTATAGCGGGAGGCAAAGTAAAAGGGAAGGACAATGCACGCGAGGGCGGCAACCAACATCAGTAGGGTGGCCAATGAGCTGCCAGTGCGGATACTGATCATCGCACCAGCGAACATCATGGTCCAAGCTCCACCGAGT
>CACYEC010000076.1 GCA_902773225.1 uncultured Bacteroidales bacterium | reverse complement strand
GCCTCGTCCTTTCGAGGTAGTAGCAGCCGCTGGTATCGGTTGGGGTCATGATTACAGCATCGTTGACAACTATGTAACCTCTAAGTTTGAGCTCGACTTCAACTTCAACGTTTCCGACGCTGTTCAGATTGCCATCAAACCAGCCATCACTTACAACTTCCAGGACAACAAGCAAGACCTGAGCATCAACAGCTCATACCTGTCACTCAGCGCCGGTCTCGTTTACAAGTTCGGCAACAGCAATGGCACCCACAATTTCAAGCTCTGCGACAAGAAGTACACTCAGGGCGAGATGGACGAACTCAATGCACGTATCAACTCTCTCCGCAACGACTACGAGAACCGTTTGGCCAACGCCAACAAGACCATCAAGGATCTTCAGGACGCTCTCGCAGCAGAGAAGGCTAAGGACAAGACAGTCATCGTGAACAAGACCACCACTCAGCTTGCTCCAGTAGTCATCTTCGACAAGGGTAAGAGTGTCATCAACAGCACTCAGCAGCCATCTGTGAAGATGATTGCCACTTACATGAAGAACCATCCAACCAGCAAGGTTAACATCAAGGGTTACGCTTCTCCAGAGGGTAGTTTCGAGTTGAACCAGAAGTTGTCAATCGCCCGTGCAGAGGCAGTTTACAACATGCTGATCAAGACATACAAGATTGATCCCGCTCGTCTGACTATGGAAGGCCTTGGCCCAACGTCAGAAGTATTCGACGAGAACGACTGGAACCGCGTATGTATCTTCATCGAGGAGAGCAAATAATCTCTGATTGCAAGAAACACAGTAATGAACAAAATAACGGAAGGTGCGTCGGAGAAAGACTGACGCACCTTTCTTTTTTACGCTATCGAATCTGAAATCCGTTTTAATTCCAGCATCAAGTATGCGCCACCTCCGAGTCCTTCTATTATTCCTGCTGACATTAGCCACGATACAGATGATGGCTCAGCGCACCATAGTCTTACGCCAACACAAACTACAGCCCGACCAAGTGCCCCCCGCTAATTATAGCGGCATTTGCAGAATTTCAGGCGACACCTACGCCTTAGTCAGCGATCAGGAAAAGGAAGACGGCTTTTACCTAATGAGCATCAGCATGGATTCCGAAACAGGAAAGATTACCAATGCCCGACGCATTGGCTACCGCAGTTCTCCTTCAAAGAAAGTGGACAAATCGGGAATGAGCGAACGTGACCTTGAGGGCATTGCCTATCACCCCAGCACCAGCACGTTCTTCCTTGGCGGAGAAGGCGACGAGGAAATATTAGAATATGACTCATTAGGTTCTCCTACAGGCAGAATGCTGGACATGCCCAAGATATTCGGTCAGGACAACATCCGTCATAATTTAGGTATAGAGTCGTTGACCTACAACAAGGAGACTCATCGTTTCTGGACAACCACCGAAAGCACCCTGAAAAGCGACGGAGAAATGGCAGACGCGAACCATTCCACAGTCAGGAATCGCCTCCGTCTTCTGAGTTTCAACGACAACCTGAAATGCGACCGACAATTCGCCTACATCATGGAAGCCCCTCTATGTGCCAACAAGGGCAAACGCCCCAAAACACTCATACACGGCGTATCCGATTTATGCGCCTTAGACGACGGACGTCTCATCGTGATGGAAAGGGAAATTTATGTGTCGAAAAAAAACTTGAACAACTATGTGAACGTCCGACTGTTCATGGTCGATCCATCCACCAGCCAGTCCGTCGATGAGGGTACTCCCCTCTCCCAACAACCAGCGAGCGTTTTCATGCAGAAGACCGAACTATGCGCTTTCAAAACCAAAGGCAACATCACCCGACGCAACATCGCCAATTATGAGGGTATGTGCATGGGGCCGAAACTGAACGACGGACGACAGACACTCCTGCTCATCAACGACACCCAAAACGGCATGACCAAACACGGTATCCGTCTGAAAGAATACATCAAGGTGATCATCCTCGAATGAAGAAGGCTCAGAGACCTTAATGTCCTTAAAGACCTTAATGTCCATAGGGTTCTTAGGATCCTTAAGGTGATAGAAAAGCGAATAGATTGGAATCTTTAGTAATAAGCAATGTGAAATGTCAATATCAATTTGTTAATATTAGCAAATAAGTTTGCACGCATGGATAAAACGGAATAATTTTGCATCAACAATTAAATGATTATAAAGATGAAGAAGACTATTATTCTATTGTTTTTGGCCGTGGTTACCTTTACGAGTGCCAATGCCCAGTCGCTTTACAAGACAGTCTATGAACATGCCTCATCCATCGTCAACGACCCCAAGTCGAGCGATGAGCAAGTAGATGTGAACCAGTTCAAGGTGACTGCCCTCAACTACATCAGCAATTACCTGAAGAAACACAATATCATTAAGGACGAGTACTTCTATGACTCTCAAGCCGTGAACCTCTCGTCGTTCATCACCGATTTCTACGACAACTACCTGAAGGCCCGTTCTGTTTCGGCAGAGAAGCGCACAGCAGTTCTCAACTGCTATCGTCAGGCCTCGATGAACCATAAACTCTTCAACGACACAGACAAGGAGACGGTGAACTGCTACGTTGAAGAGAAATCGAGTCTCACTCCATTCTGTCTCGACACCGATTGGAACGCCGCTTACGAGGAGGCCACAATGAATGTAAAGAAAATCATGCGATAACCAATAAGTTTACCAGACGAGAAAAGGCGGGTGTTGACAAGATACCTGCCTTTTTGTTGCATATTTATACCAAAGCATTTCAACGTGGTATCATTTTTCAAGCATTGTTGCAAATATATCGTCAGAAAACGCTAACTTTGCAACAAAATTGCCAAGTGGGTCCACAAAGATGAAGGTAGCAATAGTCAAATACAACGCAGGTAATATCCGTTCGGTCATCAATGCCCTGAAACGTCTGGGCGTAGATCCTCTGTTTACAGACGATGCAGAAGCACTTCGCACGAGTGACCGTGTGCTGTTTCCCGGCCAAGGCGAGGCAGGTTCAACGATGGCTTATCTGAAAGCACATGAGTTGGACAATGTCATCCGTTCTTTGCGCCAACCTGTACTTGGCATCTGTGTGGGCATGCAGTTGATGTGCCGTCACAGTGACGAGAACGACACCGACTGCCTCGGCATCTTTCCAACGGACGTGAAACGTTTCCAGCCAACGACACATGAGCAGAAAGTACCTCAGATGGGATGGAACACCATAGAAGACTTGAAAAGTCCCCTGTTCCGCAACATCGACAACGGCGAGTTCGTGTATTTCATCCACAGTTTCTACGTTCCCTGCAACGAATTCTCTATAGCCACCACCGACTATATTACCCCATACTGCAGCGCGCTGCACAAAGACAATTTCTTCGCCACTCAGTTTCATCCTGAGAAAAGCGGACGTATAGGCGAACAGATATTGAAGAACTTCCTTGAGATAGAATAGACATGCAAATAGAACTGATTCCCGCCATCGACATCATAGAAGGCAAATG
>CACYEC010000075.1 GCA_902773225.1 uncultured Bacteroidales bacterium | reverse complement strand
GCCATCAAGGCGCTCTATGGCCAGGAGGTTGACAGCAAACAAGTGCAACTGCAGAAAACCCGCAAGGAATACGAGGGAAACCTCACCGTGGTGGTATTCCCCTTCCTTCGTATTTCCAAGAAGAAACCCGATGCTACCGCAACAGAAATCGGCGACTACCTCAAGCAACAACTGCCTGAAATCGTGGAGCGTTACAATGTGGTGGGTGGATTCCTCAATATTGTCCTCAACCAGAACAGTTGGGTTGGAATGCTCAATCAAATCTGCAACGCCCCCAACTACGGCATCACACCCGTCACTGAAGCATCACCTTTGGTGATGGTAGAATACTCATCGCCCAACACCAACAAACCGCTCCACCTGGGCCATGTGCGCAACAACCTGCTCGGCAGCGCGCTCGCACGCATCGTGGAAGCCTGTGGCAACAAGGTGGTCAAGACAAACATCGTCAATGACCGAGGAATACATATCTGCAAGTCGATGCTCGCCTGGCAAAAGTGGGGCAACGGAGCCACACCTGAATCCACTGGCAAGAAAGGCGACCACCTCATCGGTGATTTCTACGTGGCTTTCGACAAGCACTACAAAGCCGAATGCCAGCAGTTAGAGGCACAATACGTCGCTGAGGGCATGGAGGCAGAAGCCGCAAAAGAGAAGGCCAAAAACGAAGCACCACTCATCAAGGAAGCACACGATATGCTCGTGAAATGGGAACAAGGCGACCCTGAAGTACGCGCGCTTTGGAAGCGCATGAACGACTGGGTATATGCTGGTTTCGACGAGACCTACAAGATGATGGGCGTAAGTTTCGACAAGATATACTACGAGAGCGATACCTATCTCGAGGGCAAGAAGAAAGTGGAAGAAGGACTGGAGAAAGGCCTTTTCTACCGCCGCGAAGACAACTCTGTATGGGCAGACCTGCGTGACAACGGCCTCGATGAGAAACTGCTTCTGCGCTCCGATGGCACATCCGTCTATATGACCCAGGACATCGGCACTGCCAAAATGCGTTTCGAGGACTACCCCATCGACAAGATGATCTACGTGGTGGGCAACGAGCAGAACTACCATTTCCAGGTACTCTCGATCCTGCTCGACAAACTCGGTTTCAAATGGGGCAAAGACCTCGTGCACTTCTCGTACGGCATGGTGGAACTGCCCAATGGCAAGATGAAAAGCCGTGAGGGAACCGTGGTAGATGCCGACGACCTCATGGCCGAAATGATTCAGCAGGCGAAAGAAGTGTCGAAAGAAAGTGGAAAGTTCACCGACATGCCAGAGGAAGAAGCCGATGAAATCGCTCGTATGGTGGGACTGGGTGCACTCAAATACTTCATTCTCAAGGTCGATGCCCGCAAGAACATGCTCTTCAATCCCGCCGAAAGCATCGATTTCAACGGCAATACTGGCCCCTTCATCCAATATACCTACGCGCGTATATCATCCATCCTGCGCAAGGCAACAGAGGCTGGTATCGTTTTGCCCGACGCTATTCCCGCTAACGTGGAACTCGCCGAGAAGGAGAAAGCCCTCATCCAAAAACTCAACGACTTCAAGGCCACAGTACTCGACGCAGGCAACAACTACAACCCATCGGGCATCGCCAACTATTGCTACGAACTCACCAAGGAGTACAATCAGTACTACCATGACTTCAGCATCCTCAAAGAGCCAGATGAGCAGAAGAAAGTGATGCGCTTGGTGCTTTCCAAGGCAATTGCCAAAGTTGTCAAGACGGGCATGGGCCTGCTCGGCATCGAAATGCCCGAAAGAATGTAAAATATACCAGGGAGAATCATCCATCATAGATATGCCCCAGATTACAGACGTTCCCAATTACCGCCACGACACCGTGCTGCCACTCCCCATGGAAGTGACAGCCGATGCCTGGGCCGTCGATGCCGCATGCAGTGGCAACCCTGGCAAGATGGAGTACCAAGGAATAGACCTTGCCACCGGCGCGCAACTATTCCATTTCGGTCCTGTCCACGGCACCAACAACATCGGGGAGTTCCTCGCCATCGTACATGCGCTCGCCCTCATGCAACAACAGGGACTAACCAACAAAACCATCTACTCCGACAGTTACAACGCCATACTATGGGTGAAGAAAAAGAAGTGCAAGACCACTCTCGAACGCACTCCACAGACAGAACGCCTGCATCAAATCATAGCCAGGGCAGAGAACTGGCTCCGCACACACGCTTACGTCAACCCCATCGTGAAATGGGAAACAGAACGCTGGGGAGAAATCCCCGCCGACTTCGGCCGAAAATAGGCAAAAACATCCGAATTGTCTGACTTGTCTGATTCGTCTGGCCAATCCGACTTGTCCGACCCAAAAACATCCAAAATGCGAGAATTCTTCAAGATGATGGGCAAGTATTTCGCCCCATACAAGAAATACATAGGAGCAACCTTCCTGATGAACGTGCTGACCGCACTGTTCAACGTCTTCTCTTTCTCCTTGCTACTTCCCATCCTCAACATTCTCTTCAACATAGAGCAAAAACACTATGACTTTGTTGAATGGGGCAGCGGAAACATCAAGGACACGGTTATCAACAACTTCTACTACTACGCACAATGCCTGGTAGAGACTTATGGACCTTCCACTACCCTGCTCTATTTGGGGCTGGCACTCGCTTTCATGACATTGCTCAAGACAGGCAGTTATTTCGCTGGTTCCGCCTTCCTTATGCCTATGCGAACAGGAGTGGTCCGCGACATTCGCAATGACATCTACAACAAGATTCTCGCCTTGCCCCTCTCCTTCTTCTCCGAGGAACGTAAAGGCGACATCTTGGCGCGTGTGAGCACTGATGTCAACGAGGTCGATACCTCCATTACCAACTCCCTCGACATGCTCATCAAGAACCCGATTTTCATCATCATCTATGTGGGCACGCTCATCGCACTGAGTTGGCAACTCACCCTCTTCACTTTGCTGGTGGTGCCTTTCCTCGCCTACGGCATCGGATTCATCGGACGCAAACTCAAACGCACCTCACTCTACGCCCAAAGCAAGTGGAGCGACGGACTGAGCCAAATAGAAGAGACACTGGGCGGTCTTCGCATCATCAAGGCTTTTATTGCCGAGAAGAAGATGAGCAAGAGGTTCCACAAGGTGAACGACGAATTCCGAAATGCCAGTATGAAGGTATCGATTCGTCAGGCCGCAGCCCATCCCGTCAGCGAATTCCTCGGTACGGTGATGATTGTGATTGTGCTCTGGTTCGGAGGCACGTTGATTCTCTCCAACAACTCACCCATCGACGCCAGCATGTTCATCTATTACCTCGTCATCCTCTACACCACCCTGCAGCCCATCAAGGACCTTTCGAAAGCCAGTTACAACATCCCTAAAGGTATGGCTTCGATGGAGCGCATCAACAAGATTCTCAACGCTGAGAACAATATCAAGGAGGTGGAACATCCCATCAGCATCGACGGACTGCACCAATCCATCGAACTAAAGCATGTGTCGTTCAGTTACAACAGCAACAGAGAAATACTCCATGACATCAACATGACCATTGAGAAAGGCAAGACCATCGCCATCGTGGGACAGTCGGGGTCGGGCAAAAGCACACTGGTTGACCTTATACCACGCTACCACGATATCATTGAAGGCGAGATTCTCATCGATGGGAAAAACATCAAGACCATGTCATTGCATTCGTTGCGGTCTATCATCGGCAATGTGAACCAAGAAGCCATTCTCTTCAACGACACCGTGTTCAACAACATCGCCTTCGGTGTGGAGCATGCCACACAGGAACAAGTGGAGGCAGCGGCACGCATCGCCAATGCGCATGATTTCATCATGGAAATGGAAAACGGCTACCAGTCGAGTGTGGGCGACCGTGGTTGCCTGCTCAGCGGAGGACAAAGGCAACGCATTTCCATAGCACGAGCCATCCTCAAGAACCCGCCCATCCTCATTCTCGACGAGGCTACATCCGCACTCGACACGGAATCGGAGAAACTGGTACAAGACGCCTTAGAGAAACTCATGCAGTCGCGTACTACCATCGCTATCGCTCACCGTCTCTCCACCATCCGCAACTCAGATGAGATTTATGTCCTCCACGAGGGTCAAATCGTTGAGCGAGGCACACACGAGCAACTACTCGCCCTCGGTGGTTACTACAAGAAACTCAACGACATGCAAGCGTTGTAACAACTTTAAGGACCTTAATGCCCTTAAGGACTATGGAATTTATCTTTTTCTGAACAGATTGATGCCCAACCACACTGCGGCCAAGGCGAAAATGCCCGTAATGAGATAACTTGTCGTGTCTTTCAGTACACTGGTCATCCAGATGCTCGCACCTAAACACACCAGTACCAGTACAAACGACAAAATCATCATTGCTTTACTTAATTTCCACATAAGCGTTTTTCATTATATTATAAAGGAAGGGCGTGACATGCCACGCCCTTCCTATAGATAATTATTTATTCAGTTTCCAAGTCACACCATCCTTTGTGTCTTTCACCACAAAACCGAGTTGGGCGAGGTTGTCGCGTATAAGGTCGGAAGTGGCCCAGTCCTTATTGGCCTTGGCTTTGGCGCGTTGCTCCAGCAGCATGTCAACCACCTTGCCAAAAGCCTCCTCACGGGCAGGATTGTTCTCACCCGATGAAGCCTTGAGCCCAAGGATGTCGAAAGCGAAAGTAGAGAACACAGACTTCAGTGCCTCAAGGGCATCTGCGGTAATCGTCTCTTTCTTGTCCTGAATCAGGTTGATAACGCGGCAGGCATCAAAGAGGTTGCTGATGACAATAGGGGTATTGAGGTCGTCGTTCATGGCCTCGTAGCATTTCTTCTGCAGGTCATCCACATAATCTTTCTTGATGGTGCCACCCTTCTTGGTTTCCAAGGCATCGAGTGCACGGTAACCGTCGAGCAATCGTTCCAGTCCCTTCTCGCTGGCCTTCAGCGCATCGTTGCTGAAATCCACTGTGGAACGGTAATGAGCCTGAAGGATGAAGAATCGGATGGTCATGGCAGAGTAAGCCTGTTCCAATGCGGGATGGTCTCCGCTGAAGAACTGTGGCAAAGTGATGAAGTTGTTGAGACTCTTGCCCATCTTCTGCCCGTTGATGGTAATCATGTTGTTGTGCATCCAATAGTGAACCATATCGTCACCTTGACTTGCCACCGCCTGGGCAATCTCGCACTCATGATGAGGGAACACAAGGTCGAGACCACCACCATGGATATCAAAGTGACTGCCGAGATACTTTCGTCCCATAGCGGTGCACTCGCAATGCCAGCCAGGGAAGCCATCACTCCAAGGCGATGGCCAGCGCATGATATGTTCAGGCTGGGCAGCCTTCCAAAGGGCAAAATCAACCTGGTTCTTTTTCTCCCCCACTCCAGCGAGTTCACGCGAATTGTTGATAATATCGTCAAGGTTGCGACCAGAAAGTTTGCCGTAATGATGGTCTTTGTTGTATTTCTCCACATCGAAATACACAGAGCCGTTGCTTACGTAGGCATAACCATTGTCGAGGATTTCCTGAACAAGTTGCTGTTGCTCGATGATATGACCTGTGGCGTGTGGTTCGATACTGGGGCGCAACACATTGAGTGCGTCCATGGCATCATGGAAACGGTTGGTGAAGTATTGCGCCACCTCCATAGGCTCCAGTTGTTCCAGACGAGCCTTCTTGGCTATTTTGTCCTCACCCTCGTCGGCATCGTGCTCCAAATGACCTACATCGGTGATGTTACGCACATATCTCACCTTATAACCTATATGCTGTAAGTAGCGGAACACCACGTCGAAGGTGATAGCAGGCCGCGCATGACCAAGATGGGCGTCGCCATAGACTGTAGGTCCACAGACATACATACCCACATGGGGTGCGTTAAGAGGTTTGAACAATTCTTTCCTGCGTGTCAAGGTGTTGTAAATCAATAGTGGCTGTTCCATAATCGTTTGTTTTATTGTTGGTCTTTTTCTTCAGGAATCCAGATTTTCCGGATTGTCTGGAATTCATTTAAAATGCAAAGTTATGACTTTTCATCAAAAAAACACCTTTTATCAGAGTTTTTTTGACAAATAGAGGCTACATGGGGTCCACATCGAAATAAATGATAGCACTTTTATATTTCTGGTGGATATTGTCATGAACGACATGTAGTATCTGCTTGGCTTTGGCAACGGATGATGTCACTTCCACCTTGAGGATAATCTTGCGGATATGCAGTGACTGCACCCGTGACACCACAGGACGGTCGGGTCCTAACACCCGCAGGCCAAAGGAGGCGCGCATCTGCGCAGCCATCTCTACCGCCACCTTGTCAACAGTCGCCTCATCCCGATGTTTCACATAAACATAGATAAGACGGTAAAAAGGTGGGTAGTGGAAGAGTCGCCTTTCAGCCACTTGCTGTTCAAACATCCCGATGAAATCGTTGTTTTTTACCTGCTCAAACAAAGGATGGTCGGGTTTCCTCGTCTGAAGGATAACCCGTCCTCGTCCTCCTTTCCGTCCAGCCCTTCCACTAACCTGAACCAGCATCTGGAAGGCGCGCTCGTAACTGCGGAAGTCGGGATAATTGACCATCGAGTCGGCATCGAGTATGCACACCACACTCACACCGCTGAAATCAAGTCCTTTGGTCACCATCTGGGTGCCTATCAAAATGTCGGCCTTGTGGTCGGAGAAGTCACTGATAATGCGTTCGTAGGATTTGCGGGTCTTGGCGGTGTCAAGGTCCATACGCATCACCTTTGCCTCAGGAAAAATCTTGCTGACGAGATCCTCAAGTTGTTCTGTGCCCACACCAATGCCACGCAAGTCGCGCTCACCGCAACTGGGACAAGAAGCCGGTATCTGATAGGTGTATCCACAATAGTGGCAGGTCATCTGATGGACAAACCGATGATAAGTGAGACTGACATCGCAATGCTCACACCGGGGCACCCATCCGCAAGTCCTACATTCCACGTACTGCGAATAACCTCTCCGGTTCTGGAAGAGAATGACCTGCTCATGATGGTCAAGCGCGACATTGATGGCATCAATCACCTCTTGTGAGAAAGGACCTTTCATCCGTTTCTGTTGCCTCAGACGCTGGATATCGACAATGTTAATCTCTGGAAGTTCGATGTTCTGATAACGCTCTGTCATCGCCACATACCCCGCCTTGCCATTGGTGGTATTGTAATAGGTTTCGACACTCGGTGTGGCCGTACCGTGAAGCACTTGACAGTTGCCCAATTGATGGGCAAGCATCACAGCGCATGAACGGGCATGGTAACGAGGTGCGGGGTCTTGCTGTTTATAGGAAGCCTCATGTTCCTCATCAACGATAATCAGTCCCAAGTTCTTGAAAGGCAAGAAGATTGAAGAGCGTACACCAAGTATCAGTTGATAAGGTTTTTCTGACAGTTGTTTCTTATAGACCTCCACCCGTTCAGCATCTGGGAACTTGGAGTGATAGACCCCCATATCATTTCCGAAGAACTGGCGGAGGCGGTCGGTGATTTGTGTGGTAAGTGCAATCTCAGGCAGCAAGTAGAGCACTTGCCGCCCCTCGTCTATGTATTTTTTAATAAGGTGTATATAGACTTCCGTCTTACCACTTGAGGTGACGCCATGCAGCAAGGTTTGTTTAGTCGGACTTGTCGGACTGTTTTGCCTTAAATCAAAGCTTGAGCAGATAGCATCCAAGGCAGTTTGTTGCTGAGGATTAAGTTGATGAATCTCGCTTACCGTCCCCGTTCCCCCGTCATTATCCAGACGTGAAGTGGTCACTTCATACTGCACCATCACCTTTTTCTGCACCAAGGCATTAAATACACTTGTTGCCGCCCCTGTCTTTTTCATCAGAAGGTTCTTAGGTACTGGATGTTTCTCTATTCCTGTGACATCGTTGTCCTCGATATAACCCGACAACTGCAAATAAGCCACCACCATCTCCTGTTGTTTCACCGAACGTTGGAGGGCGTTAAGCAAGGTGTTGATGCGGTCGGGACGCAAGTCGCCGGCAAGTTTCACCATGGCCTCAGTCTTTGGACGGTAGCCTACCCGCAACGACTCCTTCACGCTCACAAGGCCCTTGGCCATCAGCGAGGTAACCACAGTCAACACCGAATTCAAGCCACATGCCTTTTGCAAGGCGAGGATATTGATTTCCTTCTCCCTTTCTATCGTGTTAAAGACCATATTCTCACGTTCAGTCAACGGTCCGGTCGCCTCAAATTCTTCGTTGAGCACGATGGTGGTCTCACTTTCCAACTTCATTCCTGAAGGCAACGCCGCCTTATAGACATCACCCAAGGTACACATGTAGTAATCTGCTATCCACCGCCAAAAAAGCAGTTGGTGACTGGTCACCACAGGAGCCATATCAAGCACGTCCATGATTTCCTTTGCCTCCACACCGCTGTGGTTCTCATCGTGAAAGGCGAGGATGATAGCGGTGTATATTTTCTTCGCTCCAAACTGCACAACAACCCTCTTCCCCACAGCCACAGAGGATGTGAGTGGAGCCGGCACCGAGTATGTATAGGAGTCGGCCAAAGGCAATGGAAGGATAACATCTACGAACATGATAAGGCAAAATTACACGTTTTCCATGAAACATGACGTAGATGGTCTCTTAAAAAACGGGCTTATTCTCAAAAAACAGACGGTGATGTTTTCTTCCATCACCGTCCGAATATAAAAAAAATAAACTAATCATCTCACCTGACAACTATTTTCCTGTTGACAGAAGTGCCATTGAGGGTCTTTTCTCGCACAATGTAGACACCAGGGGTAGTTGGAGCGTCATCAAGCATTATGCCGTTGATTCCGTAATAGACAGTGGAAAGAGCCTCCCGAGAAGAAGGAATAACGGGATGAATGGCTGTATAGGTTGTCTGTTGCTCCATCAGAACACGATTCTTGACCCTGTAGTCGGCGGCATACATGTCGGCCTCCTCATAATCGGGATGCACAGTGCTGTCGAAATACACTGCGAGACTCTGGTGCTGGGTGTCGGAGACATCGAGCAAAGCCACCGAAGTGCCAGCCTGAGTAGAGTTTCCAGAGATTGAGATTGCCTTTCCATCGTTCACGTTGGTGATTTTGTAGTATCCGTCTTCCTCAAGGGTGAAACACCACTTCTGTCCCTCACTGTCGCTCTCGTCCATCAAACGCATACTGCCAAAGACAGACTCAAGGTATTTGCCTGGCTGGTCTTTCAATTCGAGACGGAAGACGTAGGGATTGTCGGTCGCATGGAAGATGAAACAGATGTTGCTGGCATCATCGTCCTGCAATTTGAAAGAGTTGGTTGGACGACTGACGATGCGGTCGGAGTATTTCTCCAAAAGGTAGCCTTCCATACCGTCCTCAATCTTTGCCACACGCCGTTTGTCGTAGAGGTGGTCGAAG
>CACYEC010000074.1 GCA_902773225.1 uncultured Bacteroidales bacterium | reverse complement strand
GATGTCACCCATTAGGTTGTTCTCGGCTTCAATCTTGTTTTCACCGCTGATTAGTTCATATTCCACAGGAAAGTAGACTGATAGGAGCGTTTTGCCATTTCTGCTCCAAGACACTTCATAGTGATGGCGATCGTTGCTGAACGAGAAGTTGTCTGTAGGCAATAGCTTGTCAACAGTAGACAGCGAGCCCTTGACGAAATAGAACTCGTCATCACGCGCCATCATATTAGCGGTTTTCACTTGTGGCGGGTATTTCAACTGCAAGAAATAACGTTCCAGAAAGTTTAGTACAGGCATCCTCCCGTGTGAACGCACGCCGTCAGAAAACAGCTGCCGACCGATATGATCTACAGTGCCAGCAGTTTTGTGAACCGTAAGCGTAAGCCCCTTTGCAGTAGGGTGGCTGTAGCCTTCGGGCAGGGCTTGCACATCCACCTCCAGCTCTGTGGCCAGTCGCTCCAGTTCAGCCGTTCGGAAAAGAGACTGGGCAGGTGCTTGTAGTGCAAGAACCAAACACATGAATAGGAGGGGACGCTTCATCTTTGTTCTCTTAAAATGCTTTCTGCTATGCTATTTCCATTGGCAGCCTTTTGCTCCAAACTATTGTATAAGTTCTGCAAAGCCTGTTGAGCGTCATTGGAGCCATTGCGTATTGCCATCTTCAGGTAGTTGATGCCAAGCACTATACGGGTGCTGTCGGCCTTGTTGACCAGCCGTTTTCCATACTCATACTGTGCCTTCACGTCATTTCGAGCCAGAAGCTCTAATTCGTAGTCGTTCATGCTGGAATAAGAAGGCTCTACAGGTTGGGATGATTCGGTTTCCCTAACAGTTCGTTCTGTTTGTCTGGGTTCTGGTTGATGGACAGTAGGGTGAGGCTCTGCACTTGACACTGGAACGGTTTGTGCTACGGCAGGTGTATCAATGGGGACAGGAACCTCGTTCTCTATTACAAGTGGTGCCATTTCCCTTTTGGGCCATAGCAGAATAACGAGACAGACGGTGACAGCTAATGAAGCAATACCAATCAGCCATCCGTATGAACGATGCTTTTTTTGTAACTTAGTATCATCAGCCCCTAATAATATGCCATAATTTTGAGGTGCAACAACGCTCTCTCTTACTTTTCCGTATGTCAAAGTGGTATTTCCTATTCTTAAGTTGTCACCCTTGGACAATACGGCTTTGTCCTCTTGTTCCATCTGAGTTCCGTTAAGGAAGACGGGGTGTTCGGCTGATAGCGGACGAACGATACACTTGTAGTTGCCATCACTGATACGTATCACATTTATTTCTATATGTGCGCAGTCGGGAATAGACACTTGATTAAGACCTTCGTGCAAGGCAATGGGCATTTCACCGTAGTAGAACGGCGGAATAGACTTGAGATCCTGTTTCTCCTGAAAATCAACGGACAGCCGTTTCTTACAGCCAGGACAGGTGATTGTCTTGACAGCTTCATGCTTGGAGTTCCTCACATCAAGAAGAAGTCCGCACGAGGGGCATTTGATGCGCAGTTCGTCAATCATAGTACAGGCTGTTGGTTAAATCATTCCAAGCTCCACGTCCGATGAATCGTCGGTATTTGTGGTGTTACTAAAGTCGTCTGTGGTTTCATCATTGGTGAAAGTCAGTGTCTCGCCTGTATGCAGGTCAATCACCTCGCCATCATCCATTTGGTAGTTATGGTTTAGGTCAGTCATTGCAAAGTCTGCCTCACCGTCTTTGTCAACGTCTATGACAGCTACACGCTGACCGTTAATTTCCACTTCCTCTACATAGACCGACTGATTTCCTTCTATTTTAACGTCGCCATAGCCGATGACGCGCACGTCGCTGTCCTCGCTGGTGATATCATCCCATGATGCAGTTAGCTTGCTAGACGGTTCTTCAGATGACTCCTTCTCCTCAAATGCCAGCTTTTCGCTACTTACTTCTGCCACCTGTACGTCATTGTCATCAAGGAAGTTCTCCTCAACAGATATTTCTTCCTCCGGAATTTGCGGCGCTTCAGTGATAGCTGCCCTTACAGCGATGTTGGCATTGTCGGCAAACAAATCCTTCTCTTCATCCGACATAGCAGCCCACTCATCGGCGGTATAGGTGCCATAGACGTTTCCATGCCAAGTGAACAAACCACCGGGACCTGAAGCTGCACGCCCTGCTGCAAATGCCTCACTGAAGCTGAGGTCATCGCTGACGGAAAGGATGGAAAGTGGTACTTCCGACGTCTGAGGTTCATGTGCCGTAACATCCTGTCCTGCATTGTCCTGAGTTTCTTCTTCATTCACAACTGGACGCGATTGAATGGCGTACATCGTTCCTGCTCCCAACACGATACCAGTTAGACCACCTATAGTCACTGGCTTCCAATTTTGTTTTGCACTCATAGTCTTTGTCGTTTTAATGGTTTTGTGAGTGCAAATGTCGGCATTTGTCTTTTACCAGCCAAACATTTTAAAAGTTAATCCATGAAATAGTTGGATTAAAGTATGAACTGTGTCTTGCAGTAAGGACAATAATCGTTTTGTGACAGAATCTGAAAGGACTGGTTGCCAAGGAAGCGTCCACAATGCGGGCAGACATAATCGCGTTGGAACTGCTGACTGAGTTGCTGCGTCTTTTGGGGGACGGAAGCAGCATTCTTCCATGCTTTCACGAATAGCACAAGTGAAACAAGAATGGCAACACCATAAAGAACGATGTACCATAGGCTCTGCCGCCCTGTTATGATGCTTAGGGCTATGGCAATCATTATGATAAG
>CACYEC010000073.1 GCA_902773225.1 uncultured Bacteroidales bacterium | reverse complement strand
GTATGACCGCCATCGTTGTAGTTCTGGTCGTGGTTGGTCAGATAGACCATACGCTTGTTGCGGATGAGTTTGGAGTCGTCGAGGAACTTCTCGCAGATGGCCTTCAGTGAGTCAGCCACAGTTCCCTTTCCACTGAACTGGTATGCCAGCCGTCCTTGGAAGTTCCATGCGTAGTCGTAATCGAATCCGCAGGAGTCGATGCGCTGGTTGTTGGGGTCAGTGATGTCGGTCTCGCTCATGAACTCAGTGCCTTTCATCTTCTTGAGTTCCTGGATGATGTCTTGCCAGTACTTGACAGGGATGGTGGGGCTGCTCACATAGTCGCAGCGGAAGCCGTCAATGCCTACCTCAGATATCCAGAACTTCAAGGTGTTGTTCATCTCCTTCACGAGAGCGGGGTTTTTGTAGTTCAGTTCCACCACGTCCATCCATCCCATAGGATGAATCATCTTTCCGTTCTTGTCGGAGGTGAAGTAGTCGGGATGCGAGTCCACCCACGGGTTCTCGTTGGCCACATGGTTAGGCACCCAGTCGAGCCATACTTTCATGCCCAGTTCATGGGCGCGTGCCACGAAAGCCTTCACGTCGTCCACCGTACCATAAGAGGGGTTCACTTGGTTGAAGTCCATCGAGGCATAAGGGCTGTGCTTCATTTCGCCACGTGGGTAGATGGGCATCAGCCAGAGGATGTCGGCGCCCAGAGTGTCGAGGTAGTCGAGTCGTTGCTGTGCGGCATTGAATGTGCCTTCAGGCGTGAACGCCCCGACGTTGAGTTGGTAGATTACTCTATTGTCAGGACTGACAGGTTCAGTGTTGTCAACCTTCAGTTTCCCTTTTCCCGGGTCGCAGGCTGCCAGAAGCAGCACTGCGACGAGGGTCAGGAGTGTATAGATGTGTCTTTTCATAATGCTCCTTCGTTAAGGGGTGTTTATGCTATTTTGCAGTCCAACCATCGGTCGAAACCGTGAAGTAGTAGTCGCTGCCTGTGATGATGGCAGGACCATCCACCTGTGAGCCAGCTCCTGCGTTGTTGAGAATCAGATGGTATTCCTGTCCGTCGCCTTCGTAGGTGAACACCACGTATTCTGTACCATTGACAGTCTCCTTGCTGTAGTCGGTCTTGCCAGGCCATTCACCGAAGAGTTCGGGCAGTCCGTCGCCCCAAGCGTAAAGACCTAAGGCATCCCAACCAGTCTGGTTCTCGATATAAATCTTATGCGCGCCGCCACCAGGATTGTCGCCACCGCTGTAGTTAGCAGGGTCGATTTCGGTCACGCCACCATCGCTTACTTCCAGATAAACATCGTGGTCGATGGTGTAGGCGAAGTCGGCCAACTGAGTGCCGCCGCCATTGTTGTTGAAGATGAGGTTCTGGTTCAGCCCTGTGTTGGCCTCGCCCATATCCCAGTAGAGGTACTCATTGCCCTTGATGGTCTGCGTACCTGTAGGTTCAACACCAGGCCAGTCACCATTGAGGTTGTTCACGTCGCCCCACTGGTAGAGTGCGATGGCATCCCATGTGGTCTTGTTGATGACATAAACCACATATCCGTCGTGCTTTGGCCCTGCCGTGATTTCTTCCACGCCGCTTGTGGTCACCTTCAGATATACATCGTGGTCGATGGTGTAGGCGAAGTCGGCCAACTGCTGGCCCTGGCCGCCATCGTTGAAGATGAGGTTCTGGTTCAGTCCTGTGTTGGCAGCGCCCATATCCCAGTAGAGGTATTTCGTGCCGTTGATGGTTTGTGTACCAGTAGGAGCGACACCTGGCCAGTCACCGTTGAGGTTGTTCACGTCACCCCACTGATAGAGGTGGATGTCCCAGCCTGTCTCGTCAATCACATAAACCACGAATCCGTCGTGTTCCACTGTAGGCTCTTCTTCTGCGCCCTTGTAATAGCTTTCCCAACGCTGCCCCCATACATTGGTGAAAGTGCCAACGCCAGGATTGTCGTTGTGAATAGCCTGCACACCCTTGATGGTGTATTCCATGCCTTGAGTGGCGGAATAGAAGCGGAAACCGTCGGCGAGTGTCTTGCCCCCAACAAAGGCGTTAGGGTCGATATATACACCCCATTTCTGGTCGCTCTTTGGGGCTTTAGTGAGGAGGTAGGCAGGATTGCCAATGGCAGCGCTGTCGCCGTTGAATGCACCGATGATATAGATTTCCTCGTCAACTGATGTTCCGAAAGGAGCGATGAACTCGAGGAGGATGCGGTCGGCCCTTGTCTCGAACTGCTGGCGCTCGTGGTCGAAGACGATGTCATCGTCGCTTGAGCAACTGCTCATGAATCCAATGAAAGGAAACAACAGCGCCAGGACCCATAATATATTTTTCTTCATAATGTTCTGATTTATTTATTTGGATTATACTTGTCCCGAATTATTGAATGATTGAATGATTCTTCTAAAGATTCGGAAGTTATAAAATGGAGTTACAATAGGGATTTGAGCCAGCCGATTATTTGGATTGATAAGCGGGATTCTGTATCAGTCCTGGGTTCACGGCGATAGCCGTAGCAGGCAGCGGATACCATTCGTATTTTCTGTCGCGCTTTGCAGGCAGGTTCACGCCGTCCTCTGTGGCGCGTCCCCAGAACCACCATGTGCCCTGAGTGAACTTGTCGAAACGACGGAGGTCGGTGCGGCGGCGGTTGCCTTCACACAGATATTCCTTGCCCCATTCAGAGAGCATCCAGTCCATGTTGAACTCCGAGAAGCCGGGTCCAGGAACCGACAAGGCGTCGGTGGTCTTGTAATAGCGTTTGCGTACGGCATCCACATATTTCTTGGCTTCGCCACTGTTGCCCTTGCGCATCTCGCATTCAGCGATATTGTAGTACACTTCGGCCAGACGGAACTGCACGTCGTCGATGTCCTTGAAACCGCTTCCCGACTCAGCAGGATAGAGTGGGTACTTCATCATGCGCACACCAGAGTTGGTTTCACCCCAGCGAGGACTCATCACGGGTTCGAGTGTGCGTCCCAAGTTCATGAATGTACCTATTTGGTCAACATACACAAGATCTTGTCCGTCGCGGTCGGCATCGGCTTTCAGTACATCACCAGTACCGTAGTTGGCGCGTATGGTGCCTTTGAGGAACATGCCAGGGCCGTGGGTACCAGTAGCGGCGTCGAATGTGTAGTTCTGTTTGCGGATGTCGCGGTCGTCGAAGCGCTCGTATGGTGCGCCCAGCTTGTCTCCATAGCCAGTGAGGAAACTCTTGGCACCATCACTTCCGCCTAAAGGCTGCACGGTGCCGGTGTTGTCGTAAGATGGTGTGAGGCAGACGCAGTTCCATGCTCCGATGCCACCGTAGAGGTCCATGTTGTTGCAATAGACATTGTAGTTGTAGGGCATC
>CACYEC010000072.1 GCA_902773225.1 uncultured Bacteroidales bacterium | reverse complement strand
ATGCGCTTACACTTTTCAAAGGTGTTTTAGCCTCTTTTTGTACACTTTTCCAAGATTTACATAAGAATGCCCGAATGATTACTTGTTATCAGTAATTTATTTGGGCATTTACTGCATTTAGGGCTATACAGGGTATAAATCCGCTGACCCATACCAACCGGCTAAATCCGCTGACCCGGTCGAACTCAAACCGATTGTTTTCGCATTGTTTTCGCAAAACGAAAAATCAGCAACTTGAATTTCTTCTAAGTCGCTGATTTTCAGTGTGGACCAGCCAGGGCTTGAACCTGGGACCTCCAGATTATGAGCTTTTTCCATAGTGATTTCACGAAATCACAAATAATGCTAAATATCGATAAATAAAGGAGTTATAAATTTTCACATTGCAGAAAAATTCGTAAATTTGCACCAGTTTTCAAGAGAAAAGGTCACCTGAAGGTCACCCTAAAAGCCACCAGACCATAGTCTGTAACCACGATAAAATAAGGATTTTCTAAAGAATAAAGTTGTGAAATTAGAGAAAAACAAGGCCGTAAAAGGTCACCAATCTAACAAAACGAGCCCTTCTAGTAGTAGAGGAGAGAAGTGCTTGGCGAAATTCACGTCTTCCAATGGGACCGTGTATGGCTCATTAACTCTTGATATTCGTAAGGCCGGCGATTACAGTCAGCCTTTGCCAGTTGCCGTAAGGATCTCTCATGATGGCAAAAAAACTTTTCTCAGGCTGGGAGAGAAATATACAATGGAGGAGTGGATACAACTATGTGACTATGAAAAAACAGGACGCAGAAGCCAAAAGGCAGAAAGAGACGAGTTAAAAGCTTTGATGGATAAAGTCAAAGACATGACCAACCAAATCATCGACGAAGGCGTTTTTTCCATTAAGAAACTTCAAGATCGTTTCCAAGGGAAGCAGGATGATGGTACAAGTATTTATAGGATTTGGGATGAATATATTCAGAAGAAGAAAGATGATGGTAAGGCTGGTACTGCAAGGGTCGGTAGAGACATTAGGAATCGGTTTATCAAAGACAATGGCGAAAATGTTAAGTTTGCCGACATTGACCATTCATTCATACAGAAATGGGCAGCAAAAATGAGGAAAGCAGAACTTAGCACAACCTATACAGGCATTGTGTTACGTTCGTTCCGCACCATTGTAAATATTGCCATCAGTAAAGGTTTCATAAAGGGTACCACTAAGGAGATGTTTAAGGATTCCGGCTACAATAAAAAAGCTAGTCGCAAGCATGAGTTCCTTGATGTGCCGACGATGCGTCAGCTGTATGAGTTTTGGGAGAAGGATGAAGTAAAGGATAAAAATGGTAACAAGCTATTTATCCCAAGGGACAAACACGCATTGTTTCGTGATCTTGGGCTGTTTCTTTTCATGTACCTTGGCGATGGGCAGAACTTGGCAGATACATTGCGGTTAGAGTATGACGGCTGGTATTTTGCAACTCACGGAAAGCAATTGCGATTCTTTCGTCATAAGACTAAAGAACGTAATGAAGATGCCAGTGAGGTTATCTTCCCTGTTACACCTGAGATTAAGAAGATTCTCGACAAGTACGCCAATGAACCCAAACTCGGTCAGCGTGTTTTCCCCATCATGAGCCAGTTTCTTACTCCTGAAAAAGAGATTTGGGTAATACAACGTTACAACAAATACATTCGTAAGCACATGAGCAAAGTCGCTGAACACCTTGGCATGGAACAAAGGCCATCACCGACTTGGGCCCGTCATAGTTTCGCTACGAACCTGAACAATTCAGGTCGTGTACCTTATAAATATATAAGTGATAGTATGGGGCATAGCAGCAGTAGTGACATCACTTCAAACTATATCGGCACCTATCCGCTTGAAAAGATGCTGCAATACAATGCCTATCTGCTTAAAGAGCCGAAACAAGAAGACAAAAAGGCAGACTTGCTTAAATTATTAAAAGGGATGAGTCCAGAGGAGCGTGCCGCTTTGATGGAAGAGGCATCAAAATGAATTATTACTCGGCACAATCTTGCAGAAAAGTCGAGATTACGCTAGGCCAGAAAGTCAATTATCATACAATCAGGGATTTAGATTTTACACTTTGATTCCGCTCAAATCTTGGAAAAGTGTAAATATGGCATTGGTTTTATATTGGAAAAGTGTAATATGACATCGGATTTTTTATTGGAAAAATGTAATTTATTGGCATTTTGTTCTTGTATATAAGCAAAATGTTGTATCTTTGCACCCACAAAGTCAAGTCAATATGATTACACGCAAGGCTGACGAGCTAATACGTAACTTTATGCTCAACGACGGACGCGCCTTATTGGTGACAGGTGCAAGACAAGTCGGCAAGACCTTTTCTATCCGAAAGGTCGGTAAGGAATGTTTTGAAAATGTCGTCGAGATTAATTTTGTAGAGCAGCCCGATGCCATAGAGCTATTCAGTGAGCAGAAGGGAGCGAAAGATTTGCTCTTGCGTCTTTCTGCCTTTACGAAAAAGCCATTGGTTCCTGGAAAGACCCTGATATTCTTCGATGAAGTTCAGGAATGCAAGGAAATGGTTACTGCCATTAAGTTTCTTGTGGACGATGGTAGTTATAATTATGTAATGAGTGGTTCTCTGTTGGGTGTTGAGCTAAAAGACTTGCGCAGTGTGCCTGTCGGGTACATGGATGAAATAGAAATGTACCCTCTTGATCTTCTGGAGTTCTTTGAGGCTATTGGCATAGGTTCTGATGTCATAGGTCATCTGCGTAAGAGCTTTGAGGAAAAGCAGCCCGTCGATGACTTTATCCACAAGAGAATGCTGGAAGCCATCCGGCTATATCTTATCATAGGTGGCATGCCTGCAGCTGTACAAAAGTATCTTGATACAAATAATCTTCGTAAAGTATATGAAGAACAACGTGGTATTATCCGCACCTACAAAAGAGACATTACAAAATACGACCCAAATCATAAGTTGCAGATTGAGGAAATATATGACCTAATTCCATCTGAACTTAATGCAAAGAACAAGCGTTTTATCCTGAAGGAATTAAACGAAAAAGCCAGATTCAGCAAGTACGAGAACAGTTTCCTGTGGTTAAAGGATGCTGGCGTTGCTATTCCGACATATAATGTTGAAGAGCCACGAGTGCCATTACTGCTAAGCAAACAACGTAATCTATTCAAACTGTTCTTGAACGATGTGGGGCTGCTTGCTGCTATGTATGGAGGAAACATACAGGCCAGATTGCTCAGTCAGGATCCAAATATCAACTTTGGCTCTGTTTTCGAGAATCTTGTGGCACAAGAACTTTACGCACATGGTTTTACAGAGGGGCAGCAACACTCTCTATATTATTTCAATAGTAAGAAGCAGGGTGAGTTGGACTTTGTAGTGGAATATGACAACAATGTGTTGCCAATAGAGGTTAAGTCTGGTAAGGACTATGAACGCCATAACGCACTTTCAAATGTCATGGCAAATGAAGAATATGATGTACCACAGGCCTATGTGTTCTGTCAGGAGAATGTACAAACCAAGGGGAAAATCACTTATTATCCCATCTATATGATAACCTTCTTTGAGCAAATACAGACAGAAGAGGAAGTTTATAAGTTTGACTTGACTGGGATTGGGGATTAAGATACAAAAGAATAGTTGCTATATTCATGGATGAGAAAGCACTATTAGGTTGGAAGGAAGCAAATGAAGAAGTGTATTCCAAGTTCAAGCAAGACTTGGAAGAACAACTGCGGAAACCTTACCATCAGACCATCTTAGATATGGGCGATGGTAACGCAGAGCTATTGAAGTCTGTTGTCGTCAATCTCGCAGCCATTGCATCCAAAGACGACATTGATGTAGAAAAGCTGTATACTAAGGCTGTCAAGGAGAGCGATACTTCAGCGTATTGTATGTGCTGCTATCTCCTTTTTGACAATGGCGCAAACCGTCTGGCCAAGGCAATCGAAGAGAAGTCTGAGGAACCAGGCACCCAAGAAATCATTGATGCCGTAGAGGAGTATAAACGTTTCCACGATGAGAATCACAACCAAGAAACCGCAGAGATAACTTCAGATGAGTTGAACCTGCTGACCCTCCGACGCTGGCACTATGACCATCCTCAGGAGTATGACGACTTCACGGCAACGTTCCAAAAAGCATACGATGGTGACATGACCTTCATTAACAACAACTTCTTTCTCCTCATGGAGTTCATGTCTTTTAATGGGGTCAAAGGGATGATGAAGATCGTGGCAAGTCTTGTCCCTGGCAACAAGCACTACGAGCGAGGCCTTACTTCTTCTGAAGACAACCCTTTGAAGGGACGCATGGCAGAAATGCTCGATTCGTCACTTAATAATGAGGCCATCCGTGAAAAGCTGCTCCACAAGAACCCTTACCTTTTCAGCCTGTACTACTGGCTTATCTTCGATGATGGCTACCTTCATGCTGCAGACCTTATCTCTCAGACCTTTCTGAAGCCAGACAGTCCTGCTTGGCAAAAGATGATTGGGCGCAAAGCTGTCGAGGCACTCATCAGCACTAGCGTTGACAAGGCAAAATATTCAAAGGCTCAGTGGAAGGACATCTCCAAACAGATAAAGAAAGGAGATGCGAAGCAGGTCATCGATGCCGCCTTGTTGGAGGTGCAAGGGCGCAGAGGCAGGAAGAAGACCTATGTCGTATTAGAAGAAATGCTTTCAGTGGAGGATGTTCCTGTTTTAATAGAAGAAATCGAAAAAGTACTCTCAGAATGGAAGCAGTTTGAAGAGACTGATTCAATATTGGCATACATCTTTGCTGCACTTGTGAAGGGTGAACTCACAAACGAAGAATACAACTATCGTACATTTCACTCTGCGATGCGTGAGAAGTTCCCCAATTATCATGTCAGCAAAGGTTTTGACTGGTGCGAGGCTCTGTACAATGCAATTATGGAAGAGAAGGGCGATGCCAGTCTCAATATTTCGTGGGAACATACCGAGCGAAGTAGAAAATATGCAGACAAGTTAAAACGAAGGCTACTTTCAGCTGTCAAATCAAACATAGAATAATTTTGTAAGGATGCTCATTCTGGGCATCCTTTTTTCATTCTATTTAGGGTTAATTGTTTAAGAACTGTTAATTTGACCTCGGCAAAAATCGACTCGTTTTTTGCCGAGGCAACACCCTATGGCATCACACTACCTTTGCGGCATGAAATCATAAAATTTTATTATATGACTGGTAATTTTGTAATGTTACAGATGGATGACCTCAGGCAGGTTGTTACTGAGATCGTTGAAGAAGTCTGCATCAAGCGCGGACTGAATGAGAAACCTTCCCATGAGGAAGATGAGTGGTTAACACGTGAAGAGGTGTGTAACAAGTTGCACATTACATACACAACTCTCTGGCGTAAGGAGAACGAAGGTATCATCAAGAAACATAAGATGGGCCGTCGTAACTATTATTCCAAGAAAGAGGTGGATGCCTTGTTCCTATCAGATGTAGAGACAACTGAAGGGAACTTACAATAGGATGGAGGGTAAGTTATGGATAAACCACTCACCTCTTTTGAAGGGAACGGAAGCCCTGACTTCCTTTCCCGTATCAATGCCGAGGCCAGAATGGTGGAACCGCCCAATACGATTCCACCTCCCACCTCTGTTGACGAGCCAACCTCGTTTGTGCATCCATCCCTACAGCCAGCAGTTCCAGATAGCCCTAAAGTAGAGCACCATTTGAAGGAAGAAACGTTCTCTGAACCGACATTGCCCATCGACCGGTTATCTAAAGACGTACAGGAGTATATCCGTACTGTTGCCGAGTCCTACGGATGCCCACAGGAATTCGTCGTGGTCAGTTGTTTCTTGACTGCGGGCATAGCTGCTGGAAAGAAGGTCGTCCTCACCACCAATCCATACACCAACTATCCCTGTGACTTCATCTGTATGGTCGGAAAGCCTAGCCGTAACAAGACCGGTCCACTGAAAGAGGTGACTCGCCCCCTTCGTGAACAGGACAAAGCCACCTTTACAACGTACATCAAGGAGAAGGCTGCTTACGACCATGACAAAAGGGAAGACAAAAATTATGATGGTGAGCAACCCGTGTTTCATCAGAGGGTGGCAGGTGACAGTTCCCCAGAGTCACGCAACGCCCTGCTCGCACAAGGTGATATGATAATCATTGTCGCAGACGAGCTGAAATCCTTCATTGACTCTTTCGGTCGATACTCGAAGGGCGGAAATGGTTCGGGAGCGGAAGTGTCCCAAATCCTATCCACATGGTCTAATGTCAGTTTTACGATTAACCGGAAATCAGAAGAGACCAGACTTGTTGATGACCCTGCCATGAGCATCATCGGTGGTATTCAGCCAGCTCCTCTCGGCAAAACGTTCGGCACCGATGCGCTCATGGACTCAGGCTTCACTCAACGTTTCTTGTTTGTCTGTCCCGGCAAGATAAATTTCGTGAAAAGATGCGACCGCAAGCGGATGACACAGGATATGCGTAACAGCTGGAATGACATCATCGGAAGACTGTTTAACATGGAACCATTGACACTCCAGTTATCCCATGAGGCAGAACGGCTTTATGCCGACTATGCCGATGCTAACGACATGAAAGCGGATGCGGAGGAGGATGATTACATCGGTGGCGTGATACAAAAGATGAACATTCACGTACTGCGTCTAGTTATCATGGCTCACCTCCTGTCTGACCATTGGAACGAGCCTGTCATTACGGGCGAGGCCATGAGCTATGCCATCCGCATAGCCGACTATTTCGCAGATATTCATGTTAAACGTATCTATCCGTTATTGAGAAACCCTTCAGGTGGTGCATCACGGCAGATGACGAATGCTGACCTGCTTAGAACCCTCAACAAACAATTCAAGATTAAGTCGCAGAATGCTCTTGCCGAAACGTTGGGTGTATCACAGCAGTATGTCAACAAAATACTGAAAGAACCATGATGGTTGTAGTTGTAAGAT
>CACYEC010000071.1 GCA_902773225.1 uncultured Bacteroidales bacterium | reverse complement strand
TCCCGGAAGATAACATTCCTCCAGTCCCGGAAGATAACATTCCACCAATCCCTAAACATTAATTAATTATAGGAGTAAAGACTATGGCAACAAAATTTACATGCGAAGTTGACACCACTCCTATGGCTGCCGAAATAGAAAGTGTTTCCGATCATGTGAAAGGAACAACAGCGGCAGTTGTGACAATGCAGGGTGCTGTCATCGCGGCTGAAAATCAAAGCGCCAACAAAGTTTGTCGCAATGTCAATCGAGGCTTCTTTACATTAATCCAGTCTCAAATCTCTCAAAAGATAGCAAACAAACAAAGTCGTGTTGAAGCATTGTTGATGCAATTAGCTCAGCAAAAACGTCAATTACTGAGTATAAAAAACAATATGGAACGGGAATATGGAAGAATAGCGGAACGCTATCTTCGCATTTTCACAAGCATTAATAAAGAACTTGAACAAAGAATACGCCAGGTAGATCAGCCTGTTTTTGAACTTGTCAACAAACACATGACAACATCTTCAAACAGAATGAATGCACTTTCTGGCTGGGTTGCGACTTCACAAGTCGAGGGTATCTCGCAAAGTCAGCAGATACTGGTTTCTAAAATGAAACATGATGCACAATTGGCTTTGGAACAATCTACCGATTTTTTGTCACAAATTGGGGAGCAAAGAGTCTTAACAGGAAAAGTGCTGATAAGCAATCCTAAGGGGAACGAAGACAAAGAATGTCAGATTCCAATCTTAATATGCGAGACCATCAATGATTCTGCTGGTTATCCCCGTACAGAAGTGTCAATTCCAGAGCAACTTCCCAATTCCAGTTCAAACTCTATCGACAACGTCGTTCGAGGCGATAGTAATTTGCCTTGGCATCATGAGGACGTTTTATCAACTATCACTGAGGAGTTTTTGCGTCTGCTTGACTCATCCAATGCTCCAAAAAGAGTGAAGGACGTTATAAAAAAGATGTATTCCTCCTCAGATTTCGAAACACTATGATAAATATAATAGGGTATGAGTTATAGTAGATCATTCCGTAAAACTATATCGGTTCATTATGAGGGTTCAAAAATCGTGAGTTACCCTGCATCACAAAGTGGAGGAACGACAACTGTTCATTATAGTGGCACTGCCTATGAAGATGTAGATGTGAATATCTATGTCGATACCTTACCATTTGATGAAAGCGTTCACGATTGTAATAGTCATGTCAATGGCTTGACTACTAGTATCGGGGCAATGAATGTTGCTCAATGCGCTGCTATAAAGAAAAATGCGGAAAAAGTGTCCAAGACTATCATTGATGGTTTTTTTCATACGGCCAAAGCTGACTTATCTACACAAAAGGCTGAGTTAGAACAGGTCGTTGAAGCAAGACTGCTTTTGCTTCGCCAGCAAGCTGAAACATTGCGTGAGAAACAGAAAGCAATGGAAGTTGATTACGCACGAACAACTGCCAGATACCAAAAACTTTTTACGGATCTGAACAACGAACTATCCGCAAGAATACATGAAATTGACCAACCAGTTTTCAACCTTGTTAAGGAAGTTGATGCCCAAAGCGATAGAATGCTTCATACAGATATGGTTCAGACTGCGGTAACAATGAGTAAGGAAAGTAGCGTTTTGCAAGCTCAAATCAGTGCTGCTACTGTTAAACATCATGCCTTGGAAGCTATGAATCAGGCACAAGGTTTCTTGGTGTCTAAAGCAACCACTGAAAAGACTATTCAAGATTCATGTATAGAGGGTGCAGGTGATGTCCGCTATATGATTCCAGTATGCTACATGAAGACAGAATCTGAGAACCAACGAGTAGATCGTGAGTGTTTCATCCCAGATTATTATTCGAGTAACAAATTGTTGAAAGATAATTTATGTGAAACTTTGGACGATGTTAATCTCGACAGTTCTGATGATGCGTTTTCTGAACAACTAAAATCATACGTTCAATCTGAAATAGCCAGTAAGATCGGAGGGGATGACAGCCATTCTGCCCGAGTAAGAGCAATGATTAATAAAATGTTAAATAAGTAAATTAAATATTATGAGTAATTTGAAAGAAATCCATATAACGAGCACCAACCTCCGCCTGGATAATAATCTGGTAAAGGGAGGTATCTTGCCCAATTCAATTTCTGAACTAACGAGGACTGTCAATGTCGTTGGGGAAACGGTCATAGAAGGCCCTCTTTACGCTAACAAACTTACAATCGGAGCTGCTCCATTTGAGGTTAAAGGAGCGGTGTTTACACAGCGTGAACTTTACATCAACAATGATGTAACAGGTTCTGTTATCTTCCGAAAGGCTGTCGGTTCAGCATCATCTATAGTTACCAGAGCAATGAAATGTGAAACAACATTCTGCTCAGATGTTAATGCGAAGAGTATAACATTGTGTAACACTTTTGTCTCTGGCAGTCTCTATGGCGATGAAATCATCCTTGAGAATTGCGTTGTGATTGGTGGCGTTTTTGCTACACAATCTCTTTCTCTTAAGGATTGTATCGTTGGAACTTTCATTTCTCCTTTTGTGGAATTAGACGGAAACATCAATCTTTTGTTACCTTCCGTATTCAGCGTGGAACGTATGAACTATACTAAAACTACACATGTTTATTCCCTTGCACTAGCTGACTTAGGAGCATTGTATAAGCATAAAGAGGAAAGTGAAGAGAGTGGAAAGATAGAAATTAACCCCGCATCTGACGATTTACGCACCATGCTTACTGACGGAGAGCAACAGCGTTCGCTTCATAGTTACAGTGTTGTTGGCAAGGTTCTAGCCGCTGATTTGATTGACACAGATAAGTTTCAAAATCATTTCCTCCTCACAGCTGCTGCCTTAGGACCTCAGATGCTGAAGGTTTATGATTTAGGTATGGACAAGGATGGCAAACCAGCCCTCCTTACTACAGAGCGTATTCGTTCTTTCTTCTTTGATGTTCTTTATGGAAAAATCAAGATTAAAGATCTTGACGGCTCATTTAGTATAGAGCAGTTTGCAAGAACAATGTAAGGTTGTACAATACCACACAGGATAATTACGAACGGCAGCAGTTACAATTTACAGATTGTAACTGCTGTCATTATGGATTAAGGTTGGAACTTAGTCTTTTAATGAATATAAGGAGCCCTCAGAAGAGAACTCCTTATCAGCCTTTAGGAAATGGAAAGATTATTTTCCAAAAGGAAAAAACTGCCTATTTCAATGTGATGACAGGGTCTTGGGTAGGTTTCACCCTTTCAATCTTGCCTTGCTTGTCGAAAGTCATGCGGTCGATGCACACCTCACGATGAATGCCTGGACCGAACTGACGGTCGATGTAGTTCTTGTTGATGCGGTGATAAACGATGTACCAGATGTCCTTGCCCGGAATCTGAAGTACAGAGTTGTGGGCTGGGCCATAAATCTTCTGTGCGGGGTCTTGGATAAGCACGATGGGGTCATCGGCTACCTTGATGGGACCAAGGGGATTGTCGGCTGTGCCGTAGGCTACATGGTAGTTGGGCGAACCTGTGTCGTCTACTGACCACATGAAATAATAAGTTCCCTTGCGGAAGAATACGTATGGAGCCTCACGGTACTGGTAGTCGCGAAGACTACCTCCTTCGGGTGTCATCACCTTGATGGTCTCCTGTTTGATGCTTGTCAGGTCGTCGTTGAGTTCGGCGCCAGCCATGTATCCGTTGCCCCAGTAGAGATAGTACTTCTTCGTTTTGGGATCCTGGAACACATCCACGTCAATCTGCTGGCCATGACCTACAGGAGAGTCACTTACAACGGGTTTGCCGGAGTCAACAAACGGCCCTGTGGGCGAGTCGCTCACAGCTACACCGATTTCCTTGCGCTGTCCGGCATCACCACTGAAATAGATGTAGTATTTGTATCCGTCCTTTTCCTTTCGCTCGATGATGGCGGGTGCCCATGCGTTGCCCTTGGCCCATTTCACTTGGTCGCTTCTCACGTCGAGCACTGTGCCCTCATCCTTCCATTCCTTGAGGTCGGAAGAGGAATAGCAGGTATAATACCATCCACCCCAACCGGGCATACCATCGGTGGTGGAGTATATGTAGTAGCGTTTGGTTTTGTTGGAGTATAACACCTCAGGGTCAGCATGGAAACCTGGCAGGATGGGGTTGGTATGGTTGCCGTACTCGGCGAGTAAACGATCCTTTTCAGCCTGTGTGATTGGGATGATGGTGCCGTGACGCGGGGTGAACATCCCCTTGGTTTCTGTGTTCTGCACCACTTCGAAGTTCTTCAAATCCGCGCTCTTGCAGAACTGGTAATAGCCATTGGCATAGCAGTCGTACATCACAATCCAACTCTTGCCGTCGATGGTCTGGCATACGCCTACGCCTTCCACAGCCACGTTGGTTTGGTCGACATGGTCCGGCAGTTTGGTCCACTGGCTGCCAGGCTTCTCGCCCGGAGCGGCCGTCAGTTGCTTGGCAGTGGCTTGGAAAATACCGCGTCCAGCCTCTGTCTTATAGAAAAGGTGGTAGAGTTGGTCGGCGGGATTGAAAACGATGTCGCCGTCAATGGTGGCATCACCGCTGTCGAAGAGGTAGATGGGCTCTCCTTCGAGGTCAGTGAAGTCGTCGTTGGCATAGGAATAATAGATGCGGTCGAACGAACGGCGGTCGTCGGTACGCAGGGAGTAGAATACCATGTACTTGCCAGCCTGCTCGTCATAGACAGTCTCGGGAGCCCATACGCGGATGACGTTGCCCCACTTCTTATAGTATTTGGTGGGGAAATGAACTGTGGAGTGCTGCCAATGGATGAGGTCGGTGGATTTCAAGAGTACCATACCGCGGTTGCTACTCCAACCGAGGCTTGATTTCATGTCGGTCAGCACCATGTAGAAGGTCTTGCCGTCCTTACCGCGCAAGATGTGTGGGTCGCGTGTGCAACCTGTCAGCGCGATGGAGTCGCTCTTGATGACAGGATGTCCATTGTTGAGCGGAGTGAAGTTGTATCCATCGTCACTCAGCGCGTAACAAACTTGTTCTTCCTCGGGTGCGTTGCCAGTAAAGTAGGTGAAAAGGTAGGCCACCTTTTCTTCGTTGTTAGTGTTAGTCTGTGCAATGGCACTGCCCGTAATTGCCAGGGCAATCACTGACGCAATGGTTTTCTTTAGGATTCTCATTCTGTGTTTTTATTTAAAGTAATGGTTTAACAAACTATTGTAATATATTGTAATATAAATGATTATTAAAAAAATATCATTGAGTGCGTTTCGCATATTACACTACCTGTTAGAATAGTGTTTGGCTTTTATTTTACAAATATATCAAAATAAATTCAATACTCCACTACATGACACCGATTTTTTTCATGACGAAAGAAAACTCTCTTCTCAAGTCGAATGCTGTTCTGCTTGAATGATTGGATGTTAGAAAGGTAGGCCGACAGCGAAGTGGAAGGCAAAATCGCGGCGAAGATTGTGGTGGCTGATAGGGTAGTGGCGTCTTCCTGTGTAAGCGGGGTCGATGGCTTTAAAACCACCATCGAAACGCAGGGTGAAGAAATCGAGCGCCATACGAAGACCTAAGCCGTAACTCACGGCAATCTGCTTGTAGAACTTACCAAAATAGAAGCAACCACCAGGTTGGTCGCGGTATTCGTGGATGGTCCATATATTTCCGGCGTCGACAAAGACTGCTCCGTTGATTTTCCAGAAAAGGAAAGTACGGTACTCGATGCTGGCATCGAGTTTGATGTCGCCCGATTGGTTGATGAAGTTGATGCCTTTGTCATCGCTGTTGTAGGTGCCGGGGCCGAGCGAGCGCACCGACCAACCTCTCACACTGTTGGCGCCTCCCGCGAAATAGCGTTTTTCGAAAGGCAAAACATAGGAGTTGCCGTAAGGATATGCCACACCAATTCCCGCCCTAAAAGCCATGGAGTTGCGATTGTCTATTCGGATGCTCTTAGAGAAGTCGAGGTCTCCTTTCACATACTGTGCGAAAGCAATGTCGAAGACTTTGTATTGGTCGTCCTTGTTCTTCGAGGCTTTGGTCAGGTGGCTCCAAGCGTTGAGCACGTTGCCAGAGGTCTCGATGTTACCGTGAATGACAATGGCGTTTTTACCATAGGTGGCTGTAGTGGTGCCGAGTGAGTTGTAGGTGAAGGAATATCCTAATTTGGTGATGAGGAGGTTTTCGTAGTTGTAGGCGAGAATGGCGTTGCTGCGTCCGATGCTGTCGAGGTATTGTTCCTTGAAAGTCTTGGAAATCCACGGCATGTGGACGTAGTTGATTTCAAGCAGGTCGAACTTGCTCGACATCCTCTGTTTGGGGTTTGTCCATCGGTAACGCCAAGCGGCGGTGAGCACCCTGCGTTTGAATTCCGGACGATCCTGCAAGTTGTATTGCAATGCGATTTCGGATGTGGCCTTGAGCCTCTTAGCGAACTGTGGAGGGATGAAAGGGAAGTAGAAGCCAGGGAAAGCCAACCTTGACTCTGCTCCCACCTCGAAGTAGTTGTGTCCTTCATAGCCGTCGAGTCCAGTGATGGCCTCGTATGCACCGCGGATTTTGAAGAGGAAAGTTTCCGAACCTCTGAACAAGTTTTTGTGCTGGTATGATGCCGAGGTGGCCGCGCCAAGGTCGCCAGCCGAGTTGGTGCCTTCAACTTCGAAACTGATGGACTTAGGCTGCGCGTGGTTGACGATGACAAAAGCGTCAAGGGTGTCGGATGCTGTGCGCTGAGCGAACCTGACGTTGCTGAAACTGAAAGCACTCAGTCGCGATAGGTTGGTGAGCGTCTGTCTGTACTTGTTCTCGCTGTAGAGTTCGTTCTTTATGATCGTGGTGTTGGATTGGAGCAGTCCGGGACGGAAACGCCTTTTGCCTTGAAAGATGAACTTATATCCGTCGTGGTAGAAGGAGTCGGCTGGCTGGTCGAGGTTGGTGTAGTCGGTCAGGTAGGTGATATCGCCCACATAATAGCGTCGGTGGTCTTCGGGCAGAGAACGTCCATCAGGCACGTATTTGCTGATGTTCAGGGTGATATCGACCATGGTGCTGCCCTCAAGGGTGTCTGCATAGAACGTGATGTGATCCTTCACGAAATGAAAGTATCCGTTGTTGCGCAGAAGGGTGTTGATGCGTGTACGTTCTTCATTGAGCTTGTTGACATTGAAAGGCATGCCTTCGCGCAGGTAGGAGGTCAGTGTGTCGTTGCTGACCAGCAGGTTACGGATTTCCTCGTTGTCGATGTTGCGATGGATATTGCGGATGAAATAGCATTTGCCAGGCTTCACGTGGTAGTTCAGTTTCATCTTCTTGCCTTTTAAGGTCTTTTCTTGCACCACGTTGGCTTTCAAATACCCCTCGTTAACCAGCATTTGCTCCATAGCCTCTTCCGTGTTGCTGGCGGCAATGCTGTCATAAAGATGTGGGGCTTCTCCCAATTTGCGGAGCAGCCGGCAACGCCATTTGGTGGTGTCGTTGCCAGATAGCATGTAGATGCCCAACGGCACTTTGGCTATAAACCATTTGGAGTTGGGCACCTGTAAGATATAACTGCTGAAGTTGTAACCTTTAGTTGCCACCTTGTCGTCGGTGCTGACACTTACTTCTTTCAGATAGTATTCACCATCTGGAATGTAATTGCTTACCGAACAGGAGACTAAAAAGACTACTGCGCAAAATCCGAGAATATTTCGTAATATCCTTTTCACATGAAATTACTTAATCCTTATTTTCTTGCCGCCACGTACATATATGCCAGGACGGAGAACCTTGGTGTCAGTACCGACATTTCTACCGGAGAGGTCCCAAATGGCTGAGTTGTCGATGGATGATTGTGGGATATCTTTGACACTGGTTGATTCATCGTTGAAGTTCAGTACGAAGGAGCGGATGGAAGACTGGGATGCGCTTTCCCCTGCGATGAGGTCGTTGAGCAAGTCGAAGCGAGTGTGGAAAGCACCGATAGTCATGGATTCAGCGGGATAGTAGAGTGTGTTGGCTTCACTGAGGTAGAGCACATTGTTTGTAGGCTCATTATAGACTGCTGGAGCGAAACTCCCCATGAAGTTGACGTATGAAGTCTCTACAGCAGTGGTGTTGTTGCTGATAGTTACGCCCTCGAATACAGGATCTTCGATGTCATCTCCACTTTCCCACATGATAATGTAGGGTTTGCCTGCTTCTATTTTGCTGAGGTTGCCTTCCGTAAAGTTAAGGGTCAACGTTCCTTCATCGAATAAAGAACTCTCCAGTGTCTTCACTATTGCGCCATTGAGCACAGATTCGCTGACAGTGACATCGAAGGGCAGGCACAATGGGTTCCAGTATCCGTCTTTGTGGAGTTTGCGTCCGTTGATGGTCACGTTGACTTTATCAGCAAGATTGTCTTTGAGAATGTCGGTGTTGTCGGTGTTTGTGTCCAGTGAGAGAGATGGCACTTCGGTCGTTGTGAGTATGATGTTGCTGATGGAGATGTTGTCGGAGGCACTCTGGCGTGTAAAGGTGATTTTGTACTGGCCGAAAGCATCGTTTTCGATGTCGAAGAACAGTGTCACATCCTTTCCTACCGTTACGGTTTTGTTGAAAACAACAGAGGCATTCCCGTAGCGTACCAGTTTCACACCGACAGTCTTGCCAGCCTCGCCATCAGCGTGGAAGGAAAGTTTGTAGTGACCAGTGGTGAGTTGCAGTGAGGGATAGACATTTTGGTTGGCGTCAGTCTTGGCACCGAGGCCGAATGCCAGCACGGTCGTGCCTGAGTTCACAGTCCATCCGTGGGCTGCTGGATTGAAGTTGGCAGTCTCAACTCGAGGCATCCACTTCAAAGTGTTGTCGCAGGGTGAATCAAGTGAGTATTGGCGGAAGAACTTCCACATCGTCAGTGAGGAGTTGCCGTCCTCGGTATTGGTTGTGAAGTCGTTGTGCCCCATACCGTCGATTTCGTAATAGATGTAGGGGAAACTGCCGTCAATGGCTTCATAGACGCTCTTGTCGTACTTGCCGCTGACACGGGTTTTCACGGGTATCGGGTTTGCGCCCATGCGAGCCACCATCTCGTCAACAATAGTGTGCATGAGCGAGTATTTCACAAAGTCGTCGTTCTTGCCATGGATATGTAGGAAAGGCACAGGTCGCTTGCTGACATGGCGAAGGTGGAACTCGTTGAGAGGGAAACCGCTGATGCTGGCGTATGCCGCAAACACATCGCTGCATGCATTGGCTAGAGCGTATGTGTTCATACCGCCGTTGGAGAATCCACAGCAATAGACGCGCTTGCGGTCTATCTGGTAGTTTTGTGCCAGTTCATCGACAATAGCCTTGATGAAAGTGACATCAGAATTTTCCTCACCCGAGGCATCCCATCCTGTGACGGTTCCTCCGAATACGGGGAAGTAAATCTGCTCGCCTTGGGGATAGGCTATGATGAACTTCGCAGTGTCGGCTATCTCGTTGAAATGCGGTGTTTGTCCACTGCTTGTACCACTTGCGCCGTGCATGGCGATGACCAAAGGAGCATTGGTCTTACAACCATTCGGTACATAGAGCCAGTAGGAGCGAGTCTTGTTGCCTACAGTGATGTT
>CACYEC010000070.1 GCA_902773225.1 uncultured Bacteroidales bacterium | reverse complement strand
TGGTACAAAGACATGCTCACCGTGTTCGATGAGTTCGACATTGCATGGACCACTTGGTGCTATGATGCCGACTTCGGATTCTGGGACCAGCAGAAAAACGACTACAAGGACAAACCGCTTGTCGATATCCTCACCTCAGGAAAGAAACTCGAAGACAAGAAGTAGGCAACTGCATCCTTTTACAGAGGGACATAATGCTACAGATTTGAAACAGCAGCTACAATCCAATTAGGTTGTAGCTGCCGTTGTAATCGGTCATCTGAGCATTTTAGTCGAAGCCAACGGTCAACGCTCAATGGTCAATGGTCAATGGTCAATGGTCAACGCTCAATGGTCAACGCTCAATGGTCAATGGTCAATGCTCAACGGTCAATGCTCAATGGTCAATGCTCAATGGTCAACGGTCAATGCTCAATGGTCAATGGTCAATGGTCAATGGTCAACGGTCAATGGTCAACGCTCAACGCTCAAACTCGGAGGTATATGACATGACCATCGCGTTTGCGCCGCATGGCATAGAGTTCCTCATCCACCATGCCCAGTTCATACAGGTCGATTCCGTTCTCACTGTAGAGAGAATCGGAGGCTATGCCTATGGTGTAATGGTCGAACTGTGTGATGCGGTTTCCTGGGTAAAGGGTCTGCAGTTTATCTACCGCTGCGTCATAGACTTCGTGGATGATGTTGTCGGCATCACCAGGGTAGAATTTACGGAATGACAGTAATTCGCTTTCCATCGTCATTGGGCTAAAATGGTCTCTGCCATACGCTTGCCGGCATCGTATGCCTGCTGAAGATCTTGTTCCCAATGCTCGTCACGATATTTGCGTTTGTCCTCCTCGGAAAAACCTGCAAGTTCGAAGTTATTGTAATTCTTTACCTGGTAGGTATTGTATGCTATCAGATGTTCGGGGTCACCAAGCGCGGCCTTGATACAATACTCCATCGAACCATAGCCCTGACTGTTGTTCCTTTCGGGCGAACCGTTCATCGTTTCCACCAAAAGTACTGGCATACGCTTGGGAGCCGTCATGCTGTAGTCGTTGTAAGAGAGCCAAGGGAAAGCCAGACGCTCCAAGAATGTCCGCATCTGTCCAGTCACATCGCCAAAGTATATCGGGGAACCCAGTACCAATCCGTCTGACTGGGCTATCTCCTCCAAAACGGGAGTCAACATATCTTTGAACTTGCAGACATTGGATGCCTTGCCTTTAATCTTGCAAGCCATACACGACATACAGCCCTTGTAGTCAAGACCATACAAGCGCACTGTCTTGACTTCAATCTGACTGCTCACCGAACTTGCACCATCGGCGAACTTCTGCAACATTGAAGCCGTATTGAAATTCTTTCTCGGGCCTCCGTCTATAATCATTATCTTTTTCATTGTCTTTTTAACTTTAGGTAACTTCTATAAATCGCTTGCGATTTTATCAATTATTACATGAAATTCTTAATATCAACAGAATAATAATTCGATAATTCAATAATTCGTGATAAATAGAATATCCCTTTAATGGCCTTGGTAACTTCTTCTTAATGGCACGTCTCCCCGCCAAGGATAACCACATTCATGCGTTCAACCTCAATCTTCTCCCATACATGCTCCAGAACATAGGGCTCTTGAGCAAGGTAGGCGTCAAGTTCATCACGGTCCTGAAATTGCATGACCAGCACTGAACCCTTCATCTTTCCGTTCTCATCCAGTAAACCACCAGCACAAAGTACATGCTCCTTTAATCTCTTCATACCGTCCAAATGACGAGGGCGAACCTCCATCCTCTTCTCCAGCATTCCTTCTCCATCGTAAGCTGTTACTACAAATTGCATCATATTATTCTTATTTTTAGGGTTAATTATCTATTCAACAAAAGTGATAAAGAAGTGATTAAAAATCTAATCAAAGATTCACCTCGGCTGTAGTCAGTCCGTCAGCACTGAAGCGGACTGTGACAGGCCCTTTCCCGATTCGGTGGACATAGGCGAAGAGAGCACCACGGTTAGCGGCCTGTCGGTTGTCACGGTAATCACCCATATCGGCGTTGTTGCTGCCCTCAAGTCCAAGGAGTTTGGCGGGGCCTTCGATGGTGCAGGTAATCTCGTTTCGGGCATTCTTCACCACGTTGCCTTCCTTGTCAACGATATTGATGCTGATTTGGTTGACGAACCCAGGGCATGCACAATCATGTCCATCGCCCAGTTCCTCCACTTTCGCTCTCAAGGCTGTGGCTTCAGAGTACGTCTTGATGTCGTACGACGACTGAACTCGACCTTGGTTGTCACAGCCCTCGCAACGCAGTGTGCCTGATGTATATGGGATGTCCCAATAGATGACACCTGTGGTGTCGTTCTGTGGTTTGAGTGCTCCCACAAGACTGTCGTTCAGCCAGAGGCGGGCTTGGGGTGAATTGGTGTAGCACACTACCCTCACCTGAGTACCGTCCATATAGTTCCAGTCATCGTTGGCATCGATTGACACAAAATTGCCGCGGCCACCACGCCCTCTTCGGCCTTGCCCGTCGCCTCGCATCTGGGGCATGGGGTATGTGCCGATGTAGGTGACTGGATCCTCACGCCAAATGGCGGCATGGAACCATCCTCTGCCCTTGGGGTAAGAGGCGAAATTCAGAAGTCCGGTGTTCAGACCTCTTGAGGGCCATCGCCCTGACTCACCAAGATAATCGGTACCCGTCCAGACAAACTGGCCGAATATGAAATCGCGGTCGCGGACTGCCTTCCACGCGTTGTAGTCGGTACTGGTTTCACTTCCATAAAGGATGCGCGAGGGGTAAGTCTTGTGGTCCTCGTCGTATCGGTTCTCGGTGTAGTTATAGCCCACTACGTCAATGGCCTCGGGATAAACCGTCTGGTTGCTCATCACCACACCGGCCAATGCGCCAGTGACAGGACGAGAGGTGTCGATACTCCTGACTACAGCCGAGAGCCGCTTGGCTATGATGCCTATGCGCTCGGCGTTGGGGGCGTCGGGTTTATAACCACCGAACATAGGTTGGTTGATTGTAGTACCGTCAAGTACAGGATGTGAATATGGGTCGTTGGGATAATCCACCTCATTGCCGATGCTCCAGAGGAACACACACGGATGGTTGCGGTCGCGCAGCACCATGTCAGCCACGTCGCGGTCAATCCATTCCTCAAAGAAGTCGAAGGTTCCGTCGTAGGAAGGCTCGCCTTGATTCCATCCCTCCACCCATTTGCGTTTGGGAAATTCCCATTCATCGGAAGCCTCGTCCATGACGAGCATACCGAGTTCGTCGCAGATGTCGTAAAGGCATGGCGATTGTGGATTGTGGCTCATGCGGATGGCGTTGGCACCTATCGACTGGAGTTGCTTCACCCTACGGTACCACACCTCCTGAGGCACCACCGCTCCTAATACACCCGCATCGTGATGAAGGCAGACACCCTTCACCTTCATGTTCCTGCCGTTGAGCCAGAAACCTGTGTTGGCATCGAAACGGAGGGTGCGCATTCCTGCCTTTATCTTATTGCCGTCGATGACATTGCCTTCCATGAGGAGGTCTGTCGACAAAGTATAGAGATAAGGGTCGTGAGTGTCCCACAGATGGGGCTGGTCGATGGTCAGTGTTGTTGTGCCTATCACCTTGCCATCTTTCACCCCGGGTAACTGGCGCGCCGAAGTCGAAGCCACCTCGTTGCCATCTGCATCTCTCAGCACGATGTTGACCGACAGACTTTTCTTACGGTCTGACTTATCGACATCAATGGAGTAATCCACTTCCAACTTTCCCTTCCCATCAGCGCTTTGCGTGAAGCGGTAGGTGCTGCCCCATTGGCTGAGATGGGTCTTGCCTGATGTAATCATCCAAACGTCACGGTAGATGCCTGAACCTGTGTACCAGCGGGAGTCGGCATATTTGCTGTGATCCACCCTGACTGCTATGACGTTCTCCTTGCCTCGCTTCAGATAGGGGGTCATATCATAAAGGAAAGAAGCGTAACCATTAGGACGCTTGCCAAGCAGGTGTCCGTTGAGATACACCTCGCTGCGGTTATAGACTCCTTCGAAATAAATGTAGTGTAGAGGTTCATTGTCGGCGACAACGAAATGCTTCCTATACCATGCCACTCCTCCGGGCAGATAGCCGGTGCAACTGGCCAGGTCGGGGGATGCCTGCCCCTCGATGGACCAGTCGTGAGGTAGGTTGAGACTCCTGAAAGAGGAGTCGTCATAGTCGGGACGTGCCATGGCTTGATTATCGTCGAGGATAAAGAGCCAGTCGTCGTTGAAGGTTTGTGGAAATCCAAACGACACTTGGGCCGTAGCACAGTGGCATGTCACAAAAAACAGCAGGACAAATAATAAATGTTTTTTCATATCGATTGTTGATAAAGAGTTATGTTATAGTAAGGAAAAGTTAAAGGGGAAGAAAAAATTACCGTGCTGGAGAAAACATCAAACAATTGAAGCATATCTTATTATCGGGACAGTTTAATCCATCGGGGATTCATTGTTAGCTCCTCACCGAAGGCACGTATCATTTTCTCTCCTTCGCTACGGGAGAGTTCCCTGTCATCGAGTTTGTATGTGCTTGGGCCATATTCGTCTGCTTGCATATCGTACTCAGATTGTTCGCGCAAGGTCGAACCAAACGTACTTTCCTTGACAAGATAATATACTGACGCCATACATCCCGTTCCACAATTGCCAGAACTGCACACAGCATTCTTATAGAAACTCAAACTGGTGCGGTCGTCCTGTCCGCCAATATAGTCACACGTCAAACGAACGGCAAAGACACATTGATAGTCTTTGTCGGCAGACCTCAACCATATTTCGGGAAATCCGTCTTTATCCACATCGACAAGGGCATATTCAGCCAAAGGGTGTTCTTTGGCGAAGAACAATCGCTCTTCATACACCGCCTTGAAGTTGTTGTAATGGTCGATGGTGATTTGTGGATTCACAGGCTTCATACCGTCCCATGAATAGTTATGAGTAATGGAAATATAACCAAAATCCTCCTGGATTTCTAAGTTCTTTCCGTTCTGTGGCAAAAACACCCTGTACCGGTACCCAGGGAAGGATGGAGTGAAAAGTTGTGACAAGTTCTTTTCTGGTGTCAGAGTCTTTGTCTGAGGGTTGAAGTCGTAAAAACAGGTCACATCGACTTCGTTAGAGAAACGGTGTAGATTGACTGCGACAAGGCGATGTCCGTTTGTACGTCTCCATACACAAGCCTGCAGCTGTTCGTCGTTGTCTGAATCGGGATCGTCTTCGGAATAAAGAATATAACCATTCTTCAAGTCCACTATCTTGTCATTATTCTCGTATGGTTTTGGGGATTTCGAGAATTGGATGAGTTCGCCACCTGAATAGGTGGGAAACGCCTTTTGGAAAATCTGCACGAACTGGAGGATGTTAGGGTTTTCCACATCCGATTTCAGGCTACGGTTTTGCCACTGCGACTTCACTTGGTCAACCGACATGGTCTGCTGGGCATTTAAAGCCATAGAGAACAACAGCAACAAGGCAAGAAAGTAATTCTTCATAACAACTCTTATTATTATGGTTTATTATTCTGGTTTATCAGGACGTGCACTATGGCCAGATACGCACATGAACGTCTATCCTGAGATATCGTGATTAGCCTTTACAAATTTATGACAAAAAAACAACAATCAAGAAAAGACAATATGATTATTTTTGGAAAAAGTGGAAATAAGAATCATAATGTCTGATAATGTCATCATTATTCAAAAGAATATACTAAATTTGCATCAATAAATGAAAGACAAGAACTATGTTTGAAAAGATTAAGAGAAGTATTCTGGCCGGTATCTGCATCGGCCTTGGCGGTGCCATCTTCCTGAAGATAGGTGGTGTGGTAGGCGCTGTGATGTTTGCATTCGGATTGCTCACCATCGTCCACTACAAACTTCCACTCTACACAGGCACAGCAGGTTTCATCGATGCGAAAAGCGGAAACGACTGGCTGAGTATGGTCGTTATCCTCTTGGGCAATATCGCTGGCTGCTATCTGCTGTCATTGCTCAACATCAAAGGCATTGACGGCACTACTGTCATCCAATCGAGACTCGATGCTGGCTTGTTCCAGAGTCTTCTAAACGCCATTGGATGCGGATATATCATGACCGTCATTGTCCAGGCGGCAAGAGACAAGAACATTCTTCTGATAATCTTCGGAATACCTTTGTTCATCCTACTGGGATTCTACCACAGCATAGCCGACGCTTTCTATATGTTCGTCGTCAACGCAGAACTGCTGAAAGCTTATCTACCCACATACGGCATCATCGTACTGGGCAACTTCATCGGCTGCAACATACCGAGACTGCTCTCCTACAAGCCGAAATGCTAAGAACCATTGTTCCAACCTAAAAACCCTAAAGACCTTAAGGACCCTAAGGACCTTAAACGACCTAAATCCTCTAAAAGATGTTCAAGAACCAACTTTTTGTCAACAATCTCATGGGCGAGAACTGCTATGTTTTAAGCGATTCAACCCGTGAAGCGGTGATTATCGACTGCGGATGCTTCAGTAAGGACGATTTCCAACCCATCGCCCAGTATATCAGCTCAGAACAACTGAAACCTGTCCATCTGCTTTGCACTCACTTCCATTTCGACCATATCGTCGGCAACCAGTACGCTGCCGAAGCTTACGGCATCTTGCCAGAGGGTAGTTCACTCGAAGAGGAAATTTATAATAATGTTCCACTGCAAATCCAATATTTCCTCGGAACAAACGACATCGAGTTCCGAAAACTTCCACTCAGCAGACAACTGGAACATGATAATGAGGTGATGTTCGGAAACCATGTCTTGCGCGTAATCCACACGCCTGGCCATAGCAAAGGAGGACTCTGTTTCTATTGCAAGGAAGAAAACATGCTGTGGAGCGGAGACACGCTGTTTCAAGGCAGCATAGGACGTACTGACCTTTGGGGAGGAGATTTCAAACAACTCACCGACAACATCCGCACCCGCCTCTGGGCATTGCCCGATAACACCAAGGTTTTCCCAGGACATGGCCCTTCCACTACCATCGGTTACGAGAAAGCTTACAATCCTTATATATCTCGTGACTAATGTTTCGGAAGTTATATTTTCTATTTTCACTTACGAAATTTGAGTATCGTGATTTGTAGGAAAGCATACAATAACGGCGGAAAAAACAATAAAAAACGCTTATCACAATAAAAGAATCATTTTTTTTGAAAAAAAACGACGAAAAACTTGTTTTATTGTTGATTTGTTATTAAATTTGCGGTAACAAAGTGCGGAGTATGGTCATTTACTTTGACTGAAGATGGTGAATAATACACTTTCAAACGATGCTCCAAAACAATAAAAACACAGAATTTATGATAAAAAAACTACTTATATTATCCTTGTCATTCATGCTTCTGAGTATCCCATCGGTAAACGCACAGGATATACAGAAGACGCAGATTGAGAACGAGCAGTTGCCAATTACTGTCTCTGTCGTAGGAAGCACCATCAATGTGAAGAATGCACAGAACCTCGTCATGGAAGTCTATGACATCACAGGGAAGAAGGTTGTTGCCATCAAGATAGAAAGCAACGACAAAACTTACGAACTGTCTGTGCCAAGAGGATGCTATATCATCAAAATCGGCAAGATGGCAAGGAAAGTTTATCTGAAAGATAGAGAATAAAGAAATAAAACAGCAAACAAATTTGAGTGAAAAGGTGCATCAACGACGGTCTATGATGCACCTTTTTTTAAAAGATAAAGTTTTTCGGGGGTTAAACCTTTTCACGCGAAAACAATCAAAATATATAGAACAAGTCACAGCATAACTGTGGAAGCAGAGCAGCGACACGACATGGGCACCTTCAACGAGGAAATCATCATCAGCCAACTGCGAGACCAAAAGACCAGACGAAAGGCATTCGAAAGTGTGGTCAACCAATACAGCGAGAAACTGTACTGGCAAATACGACGTATCGTGAACTTCCACGACGACGCTGACGACGTGCTACAGAACACTTTCCTCAAGGCATGGTCGAATATCGACTCTTTCAGAAACGACTCGAAACTCTACACATGGCTCAGCAGAATCGCAATCAACGAGAGTCTCTCATTTGTGTCAAAACAAAAAACTACCATTTCTATGGACAATGAGGAACTCAACCTCGCAGAGCGACTGGAAAGCGACAACTACTTCGATGGAGATGAAACACAGGCCATGCTTCAAGAAGCTGTCGACCAACTTCCTGATAAACAAAAGGCGGTTTTCAACCTCAAATACTTCCAGGAAATGAAGTACGAGGACATCTCTCAGGTTTTCGGCACAAGTGTTGGGGCACTCAAAGCATCATACCACCTCGCCGTGAAAAAAATCGAGGAATATTTCAACAACCACGATTAAAATACCTAAAAGATTAAAGGCCAATAAAAAAACGCAAAAAATCGACTTGGCGATTAAACCTTATAAGAAAAAAAGCATCAAAATAATAAACAACCACTAAGCAATAAAGCATTATGAATGAAGAATTGGAAATAAAGAAAAGGTTAGGCAATGGCGTCAACAACCCATTCCGTGTGCCGGAGAATTATTTCGAGGACTTCACTGCACGCATGATGAGCCGATTGCCTGCTGAGGAGAGCGAGACATCTAATGATGCCGACTCTAACTCTACCCCTGTGATAGAGATGAACAACCAGAAACGGCGCGGCAAATGGCTGAGTTGGATCACCGCTGTAGCCGCCGTAATGGTGGGCGTGGTGATAGGTCTGCACATCGTGGACAACAACCAACCAAGCCCAACTGCCAACTCCACTCCTACCTACGCTTCTGTCCAAACCACAAGCGAAGAAGATTATGACGACATCGCCGAATACGCGATGATTGACGCGGGCGATGTCTATGCCTACCTTTCGGGATTCTAAGCAACTCCCCTACTCTACATGCTATACAACTAACTTCACATTACAATTATGAGACATCATATCATCACATTTATCATCATCCTGATACTTCCGTTTGTCAACGCTCAGGCACAGAAAAATGAAGGATTCCCAAGAAGGCAGTTCTCACCTGAGCAGTTCGTCAAGGACATGACGGAATTCATCACTAAGGAGGCTGGGTTGTCGCCCATGGAAGCACAGGCCTTCTTCCCCATCTACTTCGAGATGCAGGAACTTCAGCGAAAGAACAACGAGGCTCGTATGCAACTCGCTTGGAGTATCAACGAACAGGCTACGGAGGCCGACTACGAGCGTGTGCTGGTAAAGATGAATGAACTGGAACTGAAGGACAAGCAACTCGAAAAG